>JAIRNR010000017.1 GCA_031257915.1 Bacteroidales bacterium | reverse complement strand
CCTTACCCCCACAATTTTTTTATTCATTTCCTCTTCGGGTGTGTCTGGATTTTGTAACGCATTAACAGTCATATACCTTAACCCCCCCCCCCCCCCAATAGACTAATCCTCAATTATTTACGTGTACCAATCTCAAACAAAATACGCGAAAAGCATTATTCCGAATACTTTATCATACGATTTTTAACACAATATTCAAATTTGTGTTTAAAGTTTTTCGGCGCAGGAAAATACCATCCGGCAGAAAGATTAAATCCGTCTGACATACCGTACAGACATTTATACAAAATTATCACAAACAAAAACCAATTAAACGTATGAAGAAATCTATCTTCGTTTCTGTGGCCGCGGCGGCATCCGTATTTTTCGGATCTCACGCATTTTCGCAGCAACAAAATTCGCCTGCAACAGGCAGATCCTCATTTTTCGGCATAGTAGTTGATGCCGATACCAAAGAACCGTTAAGCGGTGCCTCAGTCTGGAATCCCGCAGACAAAACAGGTGCCATAACCGACCTTGGAGGCAATTTCAAACTAAACGGTGAGTCTATGGCAGAGCTAACCTTTTCTTTTGTAGGTTATCAGACACAAAGGATAAGCGTGAGTCCGAACACTTCCGTAACAATTGAACTTAAATCCGAAACGGTATTTATCAGAAGTGCAAATGTTATAGGAGATGTCGCCATTCACCGCAAAACTCCTGTTGCCGTCTCAACGATAACGCCGGAGATTATTCAGGAACGACTTGGTACACAGGAATTTCCCGAAGTACTCAAAACTACTCCCGGTATTTATGCCACAAAACAGGGCGGCGGCTACGGCGATGCACGTGTAAATTTACGTGGTTTTGAAGCAGCAAATACTGCCGTTATGGTTAATGGCGTTCCTGTAAACGATATGGAGTGGGGAGGGGTATATTGGAGCAACTGGGCAGGTTTGTCGGACGTTACCCGCTCCATGCAGGTACAGCGCGGCTTGGGTGCATCAAAAGTTGCAGCACCGTCGGTAGGCGGTTCAATAAACATTCTGACAAAAACAACCGACGCAGTGCTCGGCGGCAGTGCTTCATACGCGCTTGGCAACAATGGCTACAATAAAATCGGCTTCAGCGTTTCATCGGGTCTGACGAAAAAAGGGTGGGCTATTACGCTGCTCGGTTCAAAAACATGGGGAGACGGTTATATACTTGGTACAGAGTTTGAGGGCTATTCATGGTTTGCAAACGTTTCGTACAAAATTAACGACAGGCATACTCTCGCACTCACAGGGTTCGGCGCACCGCAGTGGCATAATCAGCGTTATAGCGGCGATAAACTCTTAATCGGTGAATACGAACAGTTTAGAGAAAAGTATCGTTACAACTCGTCTTTCGGACAGGATTACAACGGTATTCGCCATAACGCATACTATAATTATTATCATAAACCGCAAATTTCGTTAAACCATTACTGGGATATTGACGAAAAAAGTTCGCTGTCCACCGTTCTTTACACCTCTATCGGTCGCGGCGGCGGATATTCCGGACGCGGTAATAATTCTTCCGACCTTTACGGCACAAGCGGCGGTAAAATTACAACAAAATACCGCACAGCCGACAATTATTTTGACTTCGGTGCTTTAATGGCAGATAACGCCGCCAATCCGAACGGCTCGCAGGCAGTTATCGCATCATCGACAAACGACCATAACTGGTACGGTTTGCTGTCAACATATACTCATAAATTCAATATCGGCGAAAAGCACACTATTGACTTTTATACGGGATTAGACGGACGTTATTATGAGGGTATTCATCAGGCATATATTATGGATTTGCTCGGCGGTGAATTTTTTATTGACCCGTACCGCTCAAATACAAATTACCGCTCGGCAGACCGCAACACGTTTGAATACAAGAACGAAAAACTTAAAGAAGGCGACCTTGTCTATCGTGACAATACCTGCTACGTTGCGCAGGAAGGCGTTTTTGCACAGGCTGAGTACGACTTTGCCGGTAAAATAAACGCATTTGTTGCCGCCTCTATCGCAAATCAAACGTATTGGCGTGTGGGTAGATTTTATTACGATAACGAACGTTCCGATATTGCTAACCGTTTGGGTTTCACTGTAAAAGGTGGTGTAAACTACAATATCAACAAATTTTTTAACGTATTTGGAAATATTGGCTATATTTCGCGTAATCCATTTTCAAGCGGTGGTATTTTCTTAAGCAATACAACATCAAACGGTATGAATCCCAATCCGCAAAACGAGAAAATTTTCTCAAAGGAACTTGGCGCGAATTTTAAATCACACTATTTAATTGCTAACTTAAACCTCTATCATACAAACTGGAACGACAAAACAACCGTTCGTGCTATTGACGCAAGCAATCCCGATAAAGGTGTTGTGAATTTGACAGGTGTAAATGCTACTCACCAGGGTATTGAGCTTGAAGTTCTTTTTATGCCCTTTAAAGCATTGGAACTCAAAGGTATGGTTTCTTTGGGCGATTGGCGTTGGAAAGACGTTGCCGAAGGATATGCATATAATAAAGACGGATTTCCTGTGGACGCTAACGGCAATCTTGTTAATGACGCAGGAAGTGCGAACCATGCGAAAGTTATACTCAACATGAACAACGCACATGTCGGTAATGCGGCGCAATTCACCGCAGCAATCGGTGCGTCTTACGCATTTTTCGGCGGTGCGCTTAAAATAGGTACGGATGTAATGTACTATGGCAAAAACTATTCATATTACACAATGCCAACCGGCACTTTCAATCAGGAAGTTAATGTTTATGAGCCGTGGAGAATACCGGACGCATGGGTTGTAGATGCTTTTGCACGTTATACGTTCAATATAGGCAGATTTAAGGCAACACTTAATGCAAATGTGAATAATCTGTTTAACGAAATTTATATTGCAGATGCTAATGACGGTTCGGACCATACGGCAAATACGGCAACTGTTCTTTACGGTTTCGGCAGAACAATGTCAATTGGCTTAAAGATACATTTTTAATAGTCGGCATGTATAAAATAGTATTAAAGAATTAAATCAAATAAAAATATGAAACATATTGTAAATTATATTATTGCAGGCTGCCTCTTATTTACGGCTTCCTGCACAAAGACATGGAACGAACGTAATTTGCCGCTATCGGGCGAACGTTCTAAAACAACAAACGTTATTGACCGTGAAATTGCACTTGACAATGACGCATATACCGCTATTGTAAAGCTTGTGCAAGCCGACCTTAAAAAGGCGGCAGGTGACGATACGCTAACATTGCAGAAACTGGAAAATTATCTGACAAAGGCACAGGCATTTCCGGATTTCGGTACGGCAACGAAATACATTGCACAGTATTTGGACGGTCAAACCGAAACAACTGCCGCCGCAGCATTGTTTAAAAGTGTAGATCCGGGTTCAAAACTCGTCGTAACATTTTCTCTCACGCAAAGTACCGAAATGACATCTTTTCCCGTTTCGCAGGTAGATACTTTACAGACAGAGGATTACGACGCTATGGGTACTGCTTCCGGACAGCCGGGCAGATATGACAATTTTGATAATACGATGGGGCATATCAACTATCTGAAAACATTTTTGAAGTTAAAATATCCTTATGCAAAAATGGGTGACAAGAGGGGAATTGTTTACAAATTTTATTTCGGTTCGCCTAACGGAACTCTTAACGACGCCACAATTGCCTTTGTATATAATGGTTCGGAATGGGATGTAATGCCCGAAAAAGCGAATTTTGAATTTACAAAAGAGGGCGGCAGCCGTAACTGGAATTATGTAAATACGCTTATTCTTTCCGAAACGCTAATCGGCAATTTCGGAACATTTACTCCTTATTCTTTGCTTGGTGATGCTGTTTGGATTCCCGATCCTGCGTATGGTGCAAAGATGACCGAATATACAGGCGGTGCAAATCATGAGGGTGACGACTGGCTTATTTCTGCCGGGCTGAATTTAAGCGAACGTCAGGTTGCCACGCTTGTTTTTGATAATGTTTCACGCTATCTGGGACCCGACCCGACATTTGATTGCGGTGTTTATGTCAGCACAACCTATAATGGCGGTGCACCTAATCCTGACGATTGGACCAAACTTGACTGGACTGCAACAAACGCCGGTTCATGGGATTTTTACACCTCAGGCAGGTTGTCACTCAAACCATATTGCGGAGAATCAAACGTTTACATAGCATTCCGTTACCGTTCCACAGAAACTGCCGCAGGCACATGGGAAGTTAAAAATGTTTTAATTGAAGCGGTTGAATAGGGGAGTGTTTGTAATTTAGTTGTCGATTATGAAAAATAAGTTAAAAAACAATAACTTTGCAACATGAATACGACAACATCCCAATATTCGGATATAGAATATCGAGTATTTGAAACTATGAAAAAATTGCAAGAGCCCGAATTAAAAAATGAAATTTGGGATTTTGTACAGTTTATCGTTCAAAAAAAGGCGCATACAACAGCGATTGGCGAACGTAAGCCAATATTCGGTATTGCCAAAGGCAAAATTAAAATGGCGGCAGATTTTGATGAACCATTAGAAGAATTTAAAGAATATATGTGATGAAATATCTGTTAGACACACACACTATCTATTGGTTCTTGGAAGGGGATATGCAAATATCGGAAAAAGCAAGTAGCATTATTAAGAATGAGTATAAAGATTGCTGTATTAGTTTGGCTTCCGTATGGGAAACAGCGATTAAAATCAGTATAGGCAAATTAGATTTTGTCGGTGGAGTAAAAGAATTTGTTAGACTGGTAAAAGATAGTGGTATAGCGATATTACCGATACAAGAGGATCATATTTTACAAATTGAGCGTTTGCCTTTGCACCATAAAGATCCTTTTGACAGAGTAATTATTACGACTGCTATTGAAGATGATTTGACTATCGTATCGAAAGATGAAAATTTCTCTTTGTACCCAGTAAAATGTATTTGGTAGGGCAGTATATAATTGTTAATAAAAATAAATAACTTTTTTTCGCATTTAAATTGTTTGATTATGAATATTTTCGCTCTTTATTATTCCTGATAAAAAATTTATACGTCTATGTGCAGAAAAAAATTTAGTGTAAATTTGCATCCCGTAAATGGAATATGTAATAGAGCATAAACTAAAGAAAAAAAGATTCTTATCGGGCATTCGGATTGTCTGTAAGTCAAATATCCGCTACGACTGCCCTATAGTAAAAAGCGACAACAAAAATGTTGTCGCTTTTTTTATTTCACAAAAAACCGAATACCGTAAGAAACACGTGCTGACAAATCTGACACCCAATATTAACAAAAAGCCAAATTTTATGAAAAAAACACTAAAAGTACTATGCTTTGCGCTCGCATGCTCCATGCTCGCAGCGCACTCTTTTGCCCAGGTTACGACATCAAGCATGACCGGAAAAGTATCGGATGCCGGCAGTGCTCTGTCGGGGGCAACTGTTTCTGCCGTTCACACCCCCTCCGGATCCATCTACGATGTGACTGCAAACAGTAGCGGTCTTTACAATCTGCAAGGCATGCGCTCCGGCGGTCCATACACCGTTACGGTATCGTATGCAGGCTATCCCTCTGCTGTTTATACGGACCTGTATCTCCCTCTTGGTGAGATATTCCGTTTAGACGTTGATTTTTCACAAGGGCAGGAACGTCAATTAGGAGCCGTTTCCGTTACCGGCTCCAAAACAAAGTTTGCCATTGAGAGAACAGGTGCGACTACAAACATCAGCAACGAACAGCTCCGTTTGCTGCCGACCATCAGCCGCAGCATCCGTGATTTCTCACGTCTTTCCCCATATTCCGGTGCGAATAACTCTTTTTCCGGCAGAGACGGTCGTTCGTCAAACTTTACCGTTGACGGAGCAAATCTAAACAATAATTTCGGTTTGAGCGATGCTCTCCCCGGCGGTGGAAACCCTATTTCATTGGACGCTATTGAGGAAATGCAAGTTGTTATTGCCCCTTTTGACGTTCGGCAATCAAATTTTATCGGCGGCGGTATAAACGCTATAACCAAATCAGGGACAAACACTTTCAAAGGCAGTGCATACGCTTATTTCAATGATGAAAACATGCGCGGAAACAAAATCGGCGATTACGTTCCGGAAGGAGAACGTCCCAAAAGCGGCAAACAGATATACGGCGCAACTATCGGCGGTCCGATAGTTAAGGACAAACTCTTTTTCTTTGCAAATTTTGAGTATGAAAACAGTCCCAAGCCGGTAACTAACTGGCGTGCTTCGGCAGACGGTGTTGCGGATCCCGACAATTTTATCTCTCATGCACGCCAGTCGGACCTTGACAAGTTTTCTCAACTTCTAAGAGAACGCTATGGCTATGAAACAGGCTCTTCCACAGATTTTCCGGGCGGCACTTCAAATATGAAAGCATTAGCCCGTTTTGATTGGAATATAGATAAATCGAACAGATTAAGCGTAAGATATAATTATACAAAGAACGATAACTGGATTGAGCCGAACGGAAACTCTTCCGATAACGGGTACCGTCTTAACAACACATACCGAATTGGTCCTGATGCCATGTCTTATATAACATCTTGCTATTCAATGGCAAACGTTGTTCATTCCGTTTCCGCCGAACTTAACTCCAGCTTTGGCTCCAAATTTAATAATCAGGTTCTTGTTACTTATTCCGATCTCAACGACCAGAGAGGGACAAAATCATCTCCATTTCCCTTTATTGAAATTATGAATGGCGATGATGTTGCTGCCGCAGGTCTTGACCCTAAAAACAGTAACAATTTTTCTCCATATATGAGTGCCGGTCTTGAACTTTTTACATGGAATAACGGTGTTGCCAATCAGGTTGCGACTGTTACCGACAATTTTACGGCTTATCTCGGAAAACATAAAGTAACTGCCGGCGTAAATTTTGAATATCAGTTTGCAAAAAATTCCTACATGAGAAACGGAACAGGTTACTACCGTTTCTTTTCTTTTTCGGACTTTATAAATAACGCCGCTCCGGAAGCGTTTGCCCTTACTTACGGTTATGGCGGCGAATTAAGTCCTGCGGGAAAAGTTTCATACGCTCAACTTGCGTTTTATGCTCAGGATGAATGGGAGATAACGGACAGATTCAAACTCAACTACGGAATCCGCCTTGACAATACGTTCTTCCTGAATAAAATACTCACAAACAATGCTATAAAGGATCTGGACTTTGGCGGAAAAAATGTTAATACGGGGGAATGGCCCGGAACCAAAATGCAGTTTGAGCCGAGAGTCGGATTTAACTGCGATGTACTTGGCGACAAGTCGCTTACTCTGCGCGGCGGAACGGGTTTGTTCTCCGGTCGTATTCCTCTTGTGTTTTTTACAAATATGCCCCAAAACAGCGGTATGATTCAGGGTGCTTCCAATCAGATTTACACAAAATACAAAGATGGAGCCATTACCGGCAGGGACGAACGTTTGGACAATATGTATATTAACGGTAAACTTATTACGGATATTAACACGATGATTACTCATCTCGGACTTCCTGCGGAAATATCTCCGGAAAATGGTACTATTCAGTCAAATATGGCTGGTGTTGACCCTAATTTCAAGATGCCGCAAATATGGAAAACGTCTTTAGCAGTTGATTACCGGTTTCCTGTTAATTTTCCGTTGAAAATCACCGTTGAGGGTATTTTTAACAAATATGTTAACGACATACGTCTTATAAATTACAATATTAAGGATATGACGGCGGAAAACGGCTATTTTCATTATGAAGGTCCTGACGGCAGATGGATAGCACCGTCAAATAATCTCTGGTATAAAAATGACAGTACCTACGATGCCGCTCACAAGAAAAATGTCGGCGTTCTCGGCGTACTGACAAACACTAATAAAGGTTACGGTTACACAGCTAACGTTACGCTTACCGCAGAACCTGTTAAAAATCTTAATATTATGGCAGCCTATACACATACGGAATCTTATGAGGTATCGGGTATGCCCGGCAATAATGCTACTTCAGCATGGCAGGGACTTCCAACCGTAGAGGGTGCCAATTTTAACGGTGCGCAGTGGTCGCAGTATGTTACACCTGACCGCGTAATGGCATCTTTAAGTTACAGCATTGAATACGGCAAAGGCTCCGTGCTCGGCTCTACGGATTTCGGTCTGTTTTATCAGACATACAGTCCTTACCGCTACAGTTACACGTATTCCAATGATTTTAATGGAGATGGTATAAATCAGGATCTTATATATATCCCCAAATCAAAAGATGAAATTGCATGGAAAACTCCCGAAGATGCGGACAAATTCTGGAGTTATCTTGAAAACGATAAATATCTCAGCGAAAATAAGGGTAGATATGCCGAGGCTTATAAGGCTTACGCTCCGCCTGTTCACCGTTTTGACCTTCATTTTGCTCAAAATTTCACGATAAAGGCGGGCAAAACGAAAAACACTTTACAGATAAGTTTGGATATTCTCAATTTCGGTAACTTGCTGAAAAATACATGGGGTGTAAATAAGGAGATGAACGCTGCTCTTAAAAACGGACAGATTCTGAAGTATGAGGGGCTTAACGGCGACAATAAGCCGATGTTTTCGTTTGCACCGGGAGATGCTGTTGAGCAGTCGTTTGTCCATTACAACGACGCGCTTACTCAGACATGGCAGTTACAGATAGGCATACGTTACATTTTTAATTAGGTCGGTATTGCCGGGTTCAATTTGGACGGCGTGTTTTGCGAACTGACTGTGTTGTCGTCTGAATATGTTGCGACTCCTTGAACAGGGGTCGCAACTTGTTTATACGGGACGCATTGTTTATACGGAACACACTTGGGGTTGAATATGTCGCAACTAAAACAGGGGATTCAACTTGTCTATGTCAACTTGTTTATACGGAACACACTTGGGGTTGAATATGTCGCAACTAAAACAGGGGACTCAACTTGTCTATGTCAACTTGTTGTTTGTTTGTTTGTGGAGTGCCGCTTGCTGTAACCTGTACGGTGAGGCGTGGCAGACGCTGCGTATCCTTGTAAATTGGCATACCGTAAAATGAAAGATAATTTACATTATGTTAAATAGAATAATCATAACACCCCAATTACATTCCTGTAGACGCCTTGCCTTCTGCCCTACATAATTTTAAACTTTCTGATGGATTGCAGGCGGATTGCCTGAATTTATTTTTTCTGATGTATTTTTTAAAATTTCTTCATGATACCAAGCACAAGATTTAATCTCAAATTCTTCTCTTGATTTAGTCCCCTTTTTGCCGTATTTCTCATCAAACAACTCATCTGCTGTTTTCAGTTTAGACAATGTTTTTTCGTTGAATTTTATCATACCACCTGATACTTTGCAATCTTATTAAACCATTCAAGAGTTTTTTGTTGCTTCAATAAGTCGTGCCATATTTTATTTAATTTACAATGTGTATTTTTTAGATTAATCTTTAAGTTAAACCAAACATTTCAAGTTTTATCGGCTCTATCTTTGGCGATGATCTAACCAAATCGCATACGTGATCAATATCAACTCTTTTAACTTTCCCAAGGATGCGTGCCGGATTTTCCGTGATAATGGCTTTGACGGATATATAATCAAGTTCTATCAACTGCGAGCAATCTACATAACTATCTTTATCTAAATAATCGTTATCATATTTTTTTATAAAAAATTGAAGAGCACGTAACTCTTCATTATAATTGATATTAAAGTTAAGTTTAGAGTTAATGAAGACAACACCAATATAATTATTATTGCAATCCTTTCCAAGTACGATAAAGCGTTTTTCCTTTTCAGGAATTGTATTTTTCATGAAACATTTTATAACCGTACCTTTCTTTATGGCATTTACCGCATTACTTTCCTTTATTTCTTTTGGAAAAGAATCTCCCAATGTTGCCATATTTTACGCAAAACAAAAATTTCTTAACTCAAGTGTTTCTTTTATGTATTCAATCATCCCATCACTTGCTCCGGCATCTCTTGCCATATATACAAAATCTATTTCATTGTCCCTGTCGGCATTATTCCATGCTAAATCGTGCGACTTCTCTGTAAGATCTTTAAATCCTAACAAATTGTTTTCTTCAATAGATTCAAAAAGACATTCTGTATCGGATTTTGAGAGATGATCAAGATTCGGCTGTTCTTTTGCTTTTATATTATATTGTTTTTCTCCATAAACATCAAAAGCATTATAAAAACTCTCCGCCCTTTCTTCGAAAACCCTCTTTCCCCTGATGGTGTCAAAAAAATCAAAGATTTCGGACGGAACAGGTCCATAGTTCATGGCAATATATCTATCTTTCAAAATGGGGCGACCGTATTTTGCAAGATGTTTCTTTTCGGCAAAATATAATATCTTGAAAATTTTATGAAGCGTGGGATTATCAGTATTTGTGGCAATAAGCAGAACTGCCGCTTTCGCCTTTTCTATATCAAAAGAATTTTCGAGCATAATACAAAAGTATTTAATTCTATAGTAATATTAGTTTATTGTTGTTATTTTTTTCAACATTTTTATTAACTACAATAGATTTATAATGGTAGAAATGTCTTCGTATTCGTTTTATTTGGTACAAATATACAAACAAAAACAGATTTTTTACACTGCAAATATACGGATTATAAGATAAATCTAACATTACAGACGATTTTTATGGGGCAACCATTTTGCTGATGTCAGCGGGATGGTTTAGTCAGGCTGATAGCTTTTCTTATAGGTTTTCTTTTTTGTTTCCATACTATAATACTATAAATAGTTTTATCAAGATTAAAACACTTAGAACCAAAGTTACTCCACCAATAATCAAAACAAAATTCTTGATTTCCTTTTGACTTTTTGCAAACAACTGTGTCTGCTCATCAATCTTTGTTTCAACAACTTGTTTTATTTCTTTTGTATTTTTTGCAAACTCTATTTCAAAAATCTGTTTAATTTGGTTTCTCTCGTTTTCAATCAGATTTTTTATTTCTGATTTATTATCATTAAGTTTTATTTTAATGGTGCTTTCAAAATCTTTATAAAACTCTTTATTTTCCTTTCTTATTTGATCCGTTTTTTCTTCAATTTTTTCTTGATGATCTTTTTGTATATCACTTATTTTATTAAGTATCTCACTATTCTCTTTAAAGTGCTTAATTATTAAATCGTAAGTATCAGCGAGCTGTTTTAATTTAGTTTCAGCAATCTGTTTTAACCTTTCAAAAACTTCTGAAGTATTTTTCAATCTTTCAGTTTCAAGATCAAGATCTTCTATAATTTG
>JAIRNR010000043.1 GCA_031257915.1 Bacteroidales bacterium | reverse complement strand
CCGGCAAAAGGAGGTGCAGTGTATGCAGACGTAGAAGGCGGGAACGTAGTAAACTGCCTGATATATTCCAACATGGACGATTTGGGTTTAGGTGTGGACTGCGCAGCAGAAAACACTCTAAAAGGCGATGTAAACATAATAAACAACACAATAGTAAATAACGCCAACTGCCCGCGAATGGCATCTTTGATAAACACGGAAGGGTTCAATATAATATTGAGTGAGCAGAATACAAGTGAGCTTGAGAGTGGCACTACTCCTTACAAACTATCCCGATATTACCTGTCGTCAACCGAGACGACATGCAGTCAATTTGCATGTTTTTTAAACGCGATAGAGCTTGTAATAAGCAGCGACAAAGATCTTCAGGGTAACATCATAGTAGAAATATCTGCAGCAGACCTTTCAGCAATACTTTCTGATACTACTTATGCGCCGTTAAGCGGTCACCCGGGCGAAACGATAAAATCTATTTTGAATATAGGCGAATCGGTAAGTACAACAGCGGCGGATTGGGATTTATGTAGTTTCAGTACGGCTGCAAAAAACGAGCATAGTCAGATATACTACAGTAGGGCGAGTAAAATTTTCGGTCCGAGGGATGTCAGTTATGTTGAGAATGGTGAGAGTCCCCACAATAACAATTACGCGTGTGGTTCTGTAAGTTGGTATGGTGGAATGGCTTACAGTATATGGTTAGGTGGGATGTTACCGACTGTGGGTCAGTGGTATTATGGTGGTTGTGCGACTGACACTAATGGTGGAAAAGCTCCAAACAGCCATTATCCGAGCCCAACGGAAAAGAAGGATGCTCCTGGTAATGGTGAGGATCAAGATCTTAATCCAATAGCATGGTACTCTTCCAACAGTGCGGGTAGTGCGGGTAGCCGTCACGTACACGAAGTGGGGAAAAAAGCCCCAAACTGTGTAGGCCTGTATGACGTAGTCGGTAACTTATGGGAGTGGTGTTTGGACAGGCACGAAAGTGGCAATTATACAGGTGGTCAGGACGGTGTGTCTGTCGGTTCCTCTTCCGGCCGTATGCTACGGGGCGGTTACTGGAACCAGGGCTCGTCCAGATGTTCGCTGGGCAATCGCAATTTCACCAACCCGTACGATTCGTACAGCTTCATCGGTTTTCGGGCGGCGGTTGCGCCGTAGTCCTCTACCTCATTCCGCCACAAGCAACAGTTTAAACCCTAACTTTTCCGCAAAATACGTAATATGTTTTCGTATCTTATTATAAATAAACATATTATAAGTTTTGAAAAATTATCACATATTGCGTATTTTTATATTTTACGTAATTGGAAGATAATTTTGTAAGTCATTGTTTTTTATGATTTTATGCAGCCTATTACGTAAAAAGTAGAAAAATTAGGGTTTAAAAGGAACGAGTGCGTAAGCAACAGAAAAAAGTGCGGCAGCAACAGGAACGGGTGCGTAAGCGGCGGTTTATCGCCGAAAAATCGCGCCGATAAATAGACAGGTTTTATATGTAGAGAAATTTTTAAAGTATTGCCCGATCTGCCGAGCACAATAGTGTCTTTTTAATTTACATACTTTTGAGTTCAGCCATAACAACTTCCATTTTTGACTTTATATCGCCATCGTCAATATTCTTTATAGCATGTGCGCCAAGTTCCAAATGGTCTTTCAAAATGGTTTTATCAGATACTTGTGCCTTGCGTTCCTGCTGGATAACAACCGACGGTGGAACGGAACAGTTCCGGCATCCATTTATTAAATCATAGTAAGCCAATTCTTTTTTACCGAGATAAGAATATACCTTGATAAAATCAACAGATTTACAATTGTAAACAGTATCAACAGAAACTAATAACCCGCTACACGCCTGATTATGACTTTCAATATCCGCTAAACGACCATAACCGAATTTTTGCATTTGTTCAATATATCTGCGATACACTCCAAGTTCTGTAATTTTAGGATGTGCTGCTATTACGGCTATCCCAACTTTATACCTTTTTTCTTTAAGCACCCTTGCTGTAATTGCAGGAACATCAGGATTACGCATTGTGCCTTCAATTATAAGATTGTATTTTCTATTTGCAGCATCTTTTATAAGATTTTCCGTAAATACATTGCTAAAAATCTGTGTTTCTTTTGAAAAAATATTCGGATGATGAATTAGTTCTAAATAGTTTGGATGATATTGTCGATATTCATCTCCATTAACGGCAAAACAATCCATTACTTTTAATTTTATTGCGCTTATGAGACTTGATTTACCGCTTGCGGGCTGTCCACCCAAAACATAAGTAATTTTTTACCTTCTTTACAATAAATTTCCGATAGGAGTTCTTGTGAGAAAAGCATTTTTTATTATTGGACAGTATTTTGTATCAACTTTGTCCATTACATAGTTAAAATCATCCTTTGAACCCTCGCCATAGATAAGTTCTCTATCTCTCTGCAACATTTGAATTTCCTTTTCCAATCTGATTTTAGTTGCAGTATCTGTTGTTTTGTTAGACAGTTTTATCCTGTCCGCCAATAATGTTGCGACAGCCTCTATCGCCGTATCAATGCTTATGCCAGGTGTTATATCCATATATGAGTGATGAGTACAAATTTACAAAAATTCTCATTCTTTTTTTACCATTTTATCACAGGGTCAACGCATTTAAATGAGATAATTCGCTGATAATGAATGGATTATAGGCGTAAATTTTTATAAATTTTCATCAAAAATAATTTTCACAAATGCCTTATAATCAATTGTTTAAAGATTTTAAATGCGTTGACCCTGCATTTTATCATAATTTTTTCGTTTTTAGAATACATTACAATCATTAGTATAATAAACCGCACCTGTATTTAACTTGCAAAAATATCAATTCAAATCGGCGGAATCAAAAATCAACTTTTAATCTCTGATATACAATAATTTCAAAAAACGGCTTAAAGGACAAAAAACTAATTTTATAATTAACGCAACACTAATGTATTTTTTATAAAAATTTCATAGCACTTCAAAAAAAGAAAGAACCCAAAATACAACCGTCAATATTACTCAATAAATCCGTATATTTGCAAGATATACAAACTCGGACAAAATGCAAAAGAAACAGTTGCTGTTGCTGCCTGTATTACTGTTACTCGCGGCAACGGTTGTTATTCCCGTGAAAGCTCAACGCTCTGAAATGGGCTTAAGTGGAGGGGTTGCTTTTTATCTTGGCGACCTTAATCCCACTAAATTATTTTCGCAGCCGAACGTCAGTGCCGGCGTTTTTTACCGCTACAACATTGACACACGCTGGGCAGTACGTGCAGGACTTACATTTGGGCGAATTGTTGCTGACGATGCCAAAAGAGACAATCCCCGAAACCTTAACTTCCGCAACGATATTTTTGACTTTTCCGTAATGGTTGAAGTAAATTTTCTCACGTTCTTTACTTCAAACGCTAAATACTATCGGTTTTCACCATACCTTACAGCAGGTATCGCAGGTTTTTTCATGGATCCGAAGGGTCATATTTTTGATGAGGACGACGGCAAAACCCAGTGGGTATCACTGAAACCGCTGTCAACAGAAGGACAGGGGCTTGCCGATGGACCAAAACCGTATTCGCTTGCAAACGGAGCGTTTCCATTCGGTTTTGGCTTTAAAGTTGCCATTTCGGAAAGAGTGTCGCTTGGACTTGAATGGACAATGCGCCTTGCTTTTACCGATTATTTAGACGATGTTAAAGGCGTTTATTACGACAATAACGCCATACTTGTCAATGTAGGCGAAAGAGCCGCATATTTTGCCGATCCTGTTGCTGCCGAACAGAAACACCTTGCCGGTCAGCAACGCGGCGACGCAAACACAATTGACTGGTATTCATTTGCTTCCGTCACCCTGTCAATAAAATTAAGTTCTCCCGAAGTTTCATGTCCGGCCTATCAACAAAATGCCGCTTCAAGGCTTAGAAAATACAGATAAAAACAGCATTTTGACCGAAAAACCTCAACATATTGCGATAATAATGGACGGCAACGGTCGTTGGGCAACGGCGCAGGGCAAACCCCGCACTGCCGGACATATTGCCGGTGCAGAAGCAGTACGGCGGGCAGCAGAAGCAGCACGTGAGGCGGGCATCCGCTATTTAACCGTTTATGCTTTTTCAAGTGAGAACTGGCACCGTCCGCAAGAGGAAGTAAATGCCCTTATGACACTGCTTGTACAGCACCTTTCTTCCGAATTACCGCTACTGCTAAAACAGGATATTCGGTTAAGAACAATAGGCAATGTAAGCCTGTTTTCAGAGGAAATACGTACAGCCCTGCAAGAAACACTTGACAAAACAGCACATTGTAAAAGCATGGATTTAGTGCTTGCACTGAGTTACGGCTCACGCGATGAAATAACACGTGCAGTCCGCAGTATTATTAAAAATGCTGCGGGTACGGATAATTTGCAGATAACCGAAGAGACCATTGCCGCACATCTCGACACCTCGTTTATGCCCGACCCCGACCTTTTAATCAGGACAGGCGGCGAGCAGCGTTTAAGCAACTTCCTTTTGTGGCAAATGGCATATACGGAATTTTATATAATAACAACACCCTGGCCCGATTTTTCAAAAGATGATTTTCAAAAAGCCCTTGTTGAATATTCAAAACGCAACCGCCGCTATGGTCACGTATAGAAAAACATTGTTGATAGCAGTGTTGATTGCCGCCGGCGCGATTTACGGTAATCCCGCACAGGCGCAGACAGACAGTGTTGCGCAATCGCAAGTTTCTACTTCCGCCGGCGCGGTTTACAGCAGTCCCGCACAGGCGCAGACAGACAGTGTTGCGCAATCGCAAGTTTCTACTTCTGACGGCACGGGTTACAGCAGTCCCGCACAGGCGCAGACAGACAGTGTAGCGCAATCGCAAGTTTCTACTTCTGACGGTGCAGTTTACAGCAATCCCGCACAGGCGCAGACAAACAGTGCAGTGCAATCGCAGGACGATGACAATGTTTCCTATACATCTGCCAAAGAATATCAGATAGCCGGCATAACAGTATCGGGCGTAAGTTATCTTGACCCCTCTGCCATTGTGCAGTTATCGGGGCTTGCAGTCGGACAGACCGTAAAAATTCCGGGTGAAACAATATCTGCTGCGATAGACAAACTTTGGAAACAGTCGCTGTTTGAAGGCATCTCCCTGTCAATAAAAGCAATTGAGGGCGAGCGTGTTTATCTTGATATTGCTCTTGAAGAACGACCGCGTCTATCATCAATCACATACGACGGAGTAAAAAAATCAATGGGAACAAAATTAAAAGAAGCCGTTTCTGCCAAAACAGGCGATGTTCTTAACGATTATAAATTTTCACAGATAGAAAAATCCGTCCGTAAAGTACTTGTAGAAAAAGGTTATCTGAATAATGAAGTCCAAATACTGAAAAAAGCCGATACGGCAAATCCGAACGCGATTATACTGACCGTAAAAATCAAGACAGGCGCGAGAGTAAAAGTAGGAGCAATTACGTTTGAGGGTAACGACGCAATGCAAACAGACGCAAAAGGGCTTAAAACATGGGATAAATTAAAACGTTGGGCAAAAAACGTAGGCAATAAAGAGCATAAGGCATTTTCGGATGCAATGCTGCGCAAGACGTTTAAAGAAACAAAGCAAAAAGCGTGGTGGCGTTTTTGGAAACGCAGCAAATACGTACCGTCGGCATTTAAAACAGACCTTGAAAACACCGGCAAAGCATACAACAAAGAAGGATTCAGAGATTTTCGCGTTACAAGTGATTCGGTTTACAACATCAGTCCCAAACTTGTGGGCATAAAAGTAAAGCTCTACGAGGGCAATCGTTACAGATTTGGCAATATATCCTTTACGGGCAATAAAAAATATACGGAAAAACAGTTATTGGCAGTGCTGAATATCAAAAAGGGGGAAGTGTTTAACGAAGAAAAGTTTAATACAAACCTGACAATGAATCCGCAAGGTGATGATATTAACGCAATGTATTATGATGACGGATACCTGTTTTTCACTGCAACTCCGGTAGAAACGCGTGTTTATGGCGATACTGTTGATATTAACATTCGCATTTTTGAGGGTCAGCAGGCGCGGTTTAACGAAGTTTCCATTGCGGGCAATACCCGCACTAACGACTATGTGATATTGCGCGAAACCCGCACTATTCCCGGACAGCTTTTTTCACGCACAGAGCTTATAAATTCAATAAGCGCATTAAGAACAATGCGTTATTTTAACGACGAAACAATCGACGCAAATCCGACTGCAAATCCGGACGGCAGTGCAAATCTTGCATATACGGTAGAGGAGACGGGCAGCGACCAGTTAGAACTTTCCGGCGGCTGGGGTGCAGGTACGATTGTAGGTACGATTGGCGTTGTGTTTAACAATTTTTCCGTGCGTAATATTTTCAAGAAGGACAGATGGAAACCGCTTCCGTCGGGAGATGGGCAACAGTTTTCGTTAAGGGCTCAATCTAATGGAACATGGTACTGGTCGGTATCTACAAGTTTCACCGAGCCCTGGCTTGGCGGCAAAAAACCGGTATCGTTGAGCGTGTCGTATCATCACTCAATGCAGAGCAATGGCTTAAGCAAGGCGAATCCCCTGTACGGCAGAATGGATATAGACGGCGCGTCAATAGGCATTGGTCAGCGTTTGAAGTGGCCCGATGATTTTTTTATGCTTTACAACAGTATAAGTTTCAGTCGTTACAATGTGCGTAATTACAGTATCGGTCCTATTGACAGCGGTGTATCAAACAACATTTATTACAGCATTTCCCTGTCGCGCCAAAATCTTGATGCCGCGCTTTTTCCGCGTATGGGCAGCACGTTATCACTGTCGGTAGAACTTACTCCGCCGTGGTCATATTTGGGCAGTACGGCATACAGAGAGGATAATCCGAACGACAGATTCAAATGGCTCGAATATTACAAAGTCTCAATGCGGGCGGGCTGGTACTTTAATCCGATAGACAAGCTCGTTTTTAACCTGCGTTTCCGTGTGGGCTATATGGGCAGTTACAACAAAAAGGTTGCAGTGCCGCCGTTTGAACGATTTTATATGGGTGGGGATGGTTTAACGGGGATGGAGCTTGACGGACGTGAACTTATCGGATTGCGCGGTTACAGCAACAATGCGATTACCGGTGATTATACGGGGTCAACAACTTATACGAAATTCACATTTGAAATCCGCTATCCCATTTCGTTGAATCCGGCGGCGATGATTTATGCGCTCGCTTTCTTTGAGAGCGGAAATGCGTGGGCGGAGTCGCAAAAAATAAATCCGTTTAATTTATATAAAAGCGCGGGACTTGGTGTTCGGCTTAACCTTTCGTCAATGGGTATGTTTGGTTTAGATTGGGGATATGGTTTTGATGATGCTCCCTATGGTGAACAGGGCAAGCGCAGTCATTTCCATTTTTCAATAAATCAGTCGCTTGACTGGTAATATGCTTTGACGATAAAAAATGTAACTTTAACCAACAAAATATAATCGTATGAAGAAATTTATAGCACTTTTTGCAGTAGTTGCGCTGTGTTTTGCAACAGTTTTCAATACAAGCGCACAGGTACGTTTCGCGTACGTAGATTCCGAGTATTTGCTTTCGCAAATCCCCGATTATGAAAAAGCATTAAAAACAATCAACGACTTGTCCATACAGTGGCAGGGGGAAATTGAAGCAAAATTTTCCGAGATAGACCAAATGTACAAACAATTTCAAAATGACGCACCGCTACTTACGCAGGAAGCAAAAAATCAACGCGAAAACGCCATTATTCAAAAGGAAAAAGTTGCAAAAGATTTACAAAAGAAGCGTTTCGGCACAGACGGCGATTTATTTAAAAAGCGTGAGGAGCTTATTCGTCCGATTCAGGACAAGATTTACGACGCCATTGAAAAGCGTGCAACATCTCGCGGCTACACGTTTGTTTTTGACCGTTCGGATAACTCAAACATCCTGTATGTTGACCCAAAGTCCGACATCAGCAACGATGTTCTGAAAGAGATGGGCTATACTGCCGACAGCAAAAAGAAACCTGCTTCGGGTGGTGTTGGTAACTGATTTTTATTGTTTGGATAAGTTGTATTTAAACCCCCGTCGTTACAGATAACGCCCCGTCGTTGCGGGCTCCGCGCGTCATTGCGGGCTCCGACCCGCAATATAACAGCCGCCGCAAGAAAAAACGTCGGTCCCTCCCTCATCATTGCGGGCTCCGACCCGCAATATAACAGCCGCCGCAAGAAAAAACGTCGCCCCCCCCGTCGTTGCGGGCTTGACCCGCAATAATGTTCGGATAAGTTGGATATTTTGTATTTAGCCCCGAAGTCCGACATTTGCCGACGTCTTGCGGATGTACACGACCGTCCACATCAGGATTACTTTTTAATCCACGCTGCCATTCGGCATCACCACTCCACACTTTCTTTTGCCTCATACCTTAAAGTAACCCGTTCAAAATTTTTATTACATATATTTTTTGTATATAAAATTATCGCTGTCTTACTCTTTCCTGTTGCTGTCGCACTCTTTCCTGTTGCTTACGCACTCTTTCCTTTTAAACTGTTACTTGTGGCGGAGTGGGAAAAAGGACTACGGTGCTACCGCCGCCCGGAAACCTCTGCCGTAGATAGAACTGCTTACGGTGCCGGGATCGTTATGGCCTAGCGAACAGTTGTCCGGGTAACAGTCCCAGTTACCGCCGCGATTAGTACGGGAGGAAGAGTTATTCTCAGACACACCGTCCTGACCACCTGTATAAGAATTAATCTGATACCTGTCCAAACACCACTCAATCAAGTTACCGCTTATGTCATACAAGCCTACACTGTTTGGCTCTTTTTTCCCTACTTCGTGTACATGATTTCCACCGTTGTAATCGTACCATGCCAATAGACTAAGAGTCGGATCCTCCTCCCAATTACTGTTAGGAGCATCCGTCTTTTCCGTTGGGCTCGGATAATGGCTGTTTGCCGCTTTTCCACCATTAGTGTCAGTCGCACAACCACCATAATACCACTGACCCACAGTCGGTAACATGCCACCTAACCATATACTGTAAGCCATTCCACCATACCAACTTACATAACTACACGCATAATTGTTATTGTGAGGACTCTCACCATTATCAACATAACTGGCATCAGTCGGACCAAAAATTTTACTCGCCCTACTGTAGTATATCGGGCCATAACGGGTTTCTGCATTCGTAGTGAAAGAACATAAATCCCAATCTGTCGCTATTGTACTTACCGATGCGCCTATATCCAAAATTGTCTTTACCGTTTTGTTTTTGTGACCGCTTAATGGTGCATAAGTAGTATCAGAAAGTAGTGCAGAAAGGTCATCTGCAGATATTTCTACTGTATTATTACTACTACTTACTACCGGCTCTATCGCGTTTAAAAAACATGCAAATTGACTGCATGTTGTCTCGGTTGACGACAGGTAATATCGGGAAAGATAGTAAGTGTTGTTTTGCTCAGTTAGACTTTTTTCACTTATTATTATCTTGAAGCCGGCCTTGTTTATCAAAGATGCCATTCGCGGGCAGTTGGCGTTATTTACTATCGTGTTGTTTATTATGTTTACATCACCTTTGAGAGTGTTTTCTGCTGCGCAGTCCACACCTAAACCCAAATCGTCCATGTTGGAGTATATCAGGCAGTTTACTACGTTCCCGCCTTCTACGTCAGCATATACCGCACCTCCTTTTGCCGGAGCATTTATACTCCATTTTGAATTTTTTGGTGTGCCGCTGTTGTAACTGAAACTGCTGCCGCCCGGATTAAAGGCTACATTGCCTCTTAATATACAGTTGTAAATTGAGCCGCCCTTTAATAATACTCCTCCTCCGTGTTTTACCTCATTCGGATTGCTTGTTGTGCTTCGGGCGTGACCGTTGCGGATTAGACAGCCGTCTATTACACCGCCTGTTTTTATTGTGGCTACTCT
>JAIRNR010000057.1 GCA_031257915.1 Bacteroidales bacterium | reverse complement strand
CGGACTACGTGAGCACAGATACTCTTTTCTACGCCGCCAACAGGGCGCTGGCTGCACTTGGAAAAGGTCTGTTCATTAACTACTCTCATATTGCCGCTTAATTTTGATTACTTACTTATCATTATCTACAAAAATAGATACTACCCGAAAGCAGGAAATTTTAATCCGTTTTTCACATGGACGGATAAACCAACGAGCCAAAACAAATATTTTCATTCCGGCCGAATATACCGATGACAACGGCAAAAAGAAAATCATTTGGGATAACAAAACTGAACAAATTATTATCCCGAATTTTCGACTGATGAATGATGAAAAGAAACAACTCAAAGGCTATCTTACTTGTCAAGGCGAAAGGTTGCACGAATTAAAAACAACCGTACTAAACGCTTTTAATGAAGCTGATAAAAGTAACATTACACCGGATTGGTTAAAAAGCACTATTGACAAGCATAATTTCCCGGAAAAGTATGCTCCAGTGGTAGATGCGGCAAAAAATCCTCAACCATTTTTTGATGCGTTTGAAGCGTTTTTACAGGTACAGCCTCTTTCTGATATGCGTAAGCGGCATTTTAAGGTTGTTATACGCGCATTGAAGCGATACGAAATTTATGTACAAATATCTTGCAATAAGCCGTTTTCACTTGAATTAGACAACCTTACGCCGGATATATTACGTGATTTTGAAAAATTCCTTCACAGCGAACACCTACTAATAGACACTTATCCTACTCTTTACGAGAAAGTGCCGGAAAGCAGAACGCCACAACCCAGAGGGCAAAATACTATTAATGATATGCTTAAAAAACTACGCACATTTCTTTATTGGGCAATAGACAACGAAAAGACAACAAACAACCCTTTCCGTAAATACTCCATAGAGGAATGTATTTACGGTACGCCATACTACATAAGTGTTGAAGAACGCAATCAGTTGTACAATGCTGACCTTTCGTGCCGTCCAGCGCTTGAAATACAAAGAGATATTTTTATTTTTCAATGCTTAATTGGTTGCCGTGTTGCCGACCTCTATAAATTTACAAAGCAGAATATCATCAATGGGGCAATAGAGTACATCGCACGGAAAACAAAGGATGGGCGACCTGTAACCGTGCGTGTTCCGCTTAATGCCATAGCAAAAGAAATTCTCACAAAATACGCCAATTTTGAAGGTGAGACATTACTGCCTTATATTTCCGAACAAAAGTATAATAAAGCGATTAAGGAAGCGTTTACAGCCGCTGGACTTACCCGGTCGGTTGTAACGCTTGACCCTTTAACACGTAAAGGTGTTATCAAGTCATTAAACGAAATAGCCTCATCCCACCTTGCCCGACGTTGCTTTATTGGTAATCTTTATAAGCAAGTTAAAGACCCAAATTTGGTGGGTGCTCTTTCAGGGCATAAAGAGGGTAGCAAAGCCTTTGCCCGATACAGAGAGATTGACGAACAAATGAAAAATGACCTCGTAAAAATGTTGGAATAATTTATGAAAAATGTAGTAGATATTATGAACACACAAATGCCGCGAATTATAAACATCGGGAAAAAATGGGCAAATGGAAAGACAGGAACGTTTTATGCTTTTGACGATTATACACTGCGTTTTAGGGCACTTAACAGCGATTTAGAAAGATATGTAGAAGGCGACAATTGGGTAGAACATGCACCTATTATTGCATGTGGATTTATGGTATATCTTTTATATTCTACACGAAATAGCAGAAACTATAAAATGTCAGATATTTATGCAAACTATTATCAATGTCTATGCAATGCGTACAAAGAAATAGAAGATAAAAAGCCGGATGCATTTAAACGAGATTTAGATAAAGAATTTTACGAAAAACATATTCTTGATGAACAAGAAAAAGTCAGACTTTCAAAAGGAATATTTGACTTTCTAACGAATGAGGATAAAGACACTATAAATGAGTATATTAATTGTTATTTTGGCTATATTAAACGATTTGCGGCGAAATGGGCAACAAATGAGATGGATAAATCTTTCGAGGAATTATGGGCAATGGCAAAAAAATATGACTTAATACAAACGCCACATTATATTGATAACCAAGAAATTAATATGATGACGCATGAAAATATACTTCGTTTCAATTTTTCAGTTTGGCTACAACAAGAATACAAAGATGGTATAGAGGAACAATATACATTTGATAATTTTAAACGATATTTAAAAGACAGAAACACTGAAACAGCATTAGCAGAAAAACGATTTGAAAAAGAAAAACTGAAACATCAAAACGATGTTGCGCCAGAACTCAATTCGGATGCTAATAAAACGAACACCGAAAAGCTTCAACAAACTGTAGATATTGAAAAAATGAAAGAATATTTAATCCCTAATATTTTCACAAAGAAAGGGAAGCAAAAAAGTAATGCAGATGAACTTATAAAGATAATACAAGCGGATAGAAACCAAGCCGAAATTGCTGCAATAGCAAAATACATCCAAGAAAATCACTTATTAAAAGATAAATACAAACACTCATTAGATTGGACAAAATGGCTTAAAATTTTTTACGAAATATCAGGATTAAAAAAAGCTTATCCATACCGACTAACTAAAGTAACAAATGACACGTTAGAGGCGCAACTAAACGCCTTATTCCCAAAGCCTAAAAACAACAAATAGTACACCCAAAAGCAACAAATATTTTAAGTAGTCCGTTGAATTTCAGTGGGCTATTTTTTTTATTAGCCACAAGTATAACCACATAAATCAATAAAACACTTCCAAAAGTAGGAATTTTGCGATGTCGTTAAAGATGTTGCAGTTTAACGAGTGCGTGAGGTCGCAACAACCGGAGCGCTTTATTGTTTAATTCTTAATATAATAAAGATGAAAGAATTAGATTTATTACAGTTAGTAAAAGAGCATCCAACAGTAAATTTAACAATAACAGCGGGTGAGCTTTTGGGGATGATAGAGGTTTGTATAAGTAGAACAAAAAAAGACCTCGAACAACAAATTACCGATGCAAACGTTGAAACATACCCAAGTCGTCAAAAAGTGGCTGAAATGTTGGATGTGGATTTAAGCACATTACATAGATGGGCAAAAGCCGGCTATCTTGTACCTATCGAAATCGGCGGCAAACGTCGTTACCGGATGAGTGATGTCAAACGAATTTTGGAGGGCTGAATATGAAAACAAAAAAAGAGGCGACCATAACAGCCGCCAACGAAATGCAATGCAAAAATACGAAATATTTAGCAGATTACAAAAAAGTATTTGAGTATTTTTCTCTCAAACCGGCCACAATGTTCCAATGCGAAACTGATACAGGTATTCCTCGTCCTTACGTTTGTTGGTACGTCCGCAGTTTACGAAAAAACGAAGATATTCAGATATTCAAGTTTGGACGTTGCCCAATATCAAAATACAAAGACGTACAGTTTTTAACTACCGACCGGAACTTGTTTAAGCCCGAAATCAAGCAATCCTCTTTATTCGATGAATTATGGCCGTAAATTTGAAAGATATTTTTGCGGAGGGCGGGAATAAGAGTACCGCCTTGCAGTTCGATACGAAACAAATACTCCCCGCTGATATAATCGACGATGTGCAACAACGATTGACGGCTCGACACGAACTCAAAAGCAAGAGCGAAATTCTGAAATCGTTAATCGAACAGTGTGCGCCGATAGATTTTACAGCAAAGGCGTATCCGAACATATCAGCGGAGGAACGCACCGAACTCAAAACTAAACGCAATGAAATGAAAGTGATTATCATTGATGAAATCTTACGGCTGGCGCAGGCTAATAATTGGGCTTTATGCAAGCAGTGCGGGTTTTGCTACCTTTATAATGGTGCTTATTGGGAAACGCTGACTGAAGACGACGTGAAGCATTTCCTTTCCGAATGTGCGGCGAAGTTGGGGACAAAACAGGTTCTTGCAAAAGAATGTCAGTTTGTTGATTACCTTTATAAACAGTTCCTTTTTTCGGCACACTTGCAGCCGCCTGAGTTTGCTCCGGGCAAGGTTTTAATTAATTTGCAAAATGGAACGTTTGAGGTTACGACAGAACAACAGGGGTTGCGTACATTCAATAATGCCGATTTTCTAACCTATCAATTACCGTTCCGGTACGATGCAGCAACCGCCGCCCCCATATTCCGTAAATACCTCGACAGAGTTTTACCCGACAGGACGGCGCAGGCGGTTTTATCGGAGTATGCCGGGTATTTATTTATCAGGCACGGTAGCGGATTGAAGTTTGAAAAGTGCCTTATTCTTTATGGGAATGGCGCAAATGGAAAATCGGTCTTCTTTGAAATATTGACCGCGTTGTTAGGACGTGAAAATGTGAGCACCTATCCTCTTTCCGACTTGACTGACAAAACAGGCTACTATCGTGCGGAAATCGCCAACAAACTTTTGAATTATGCAAGCGAAATCAGTAAGGAAATGAATTGCGACTTATTCAAGAAGCTGGCGAGTGGCGAAACATTTACGGCACGAAGTCCATACGGTAGGCCTTTTGAGGTCAGGAATTACGCAAAGATGATTTTCAATGCAAACGAACTGCCAAAGGATACGGAGCAAACTAACGCCTTTTTCCGGCGGTTTATTATCATCCCTTTTAATGTCACTATTCCGGCAGAAGAACAGGACAGGGAATTACACCGAAAAATCATTGACAGAGAACTTGCAGGCGTGTTTAATTGGGTATTAGATGGATTGAAGCGATTATTGTCAAATAAAAAGTTTACCGACTGCACCGCAATAGACGAAACATTGAAGCAATACCGCACTGAGAGCGACAGTGTTCAGATGTTTATTGATGAGAACAATTATCAGCCGAGTAATACCGAACGTATGCCGCTGAAAGAACTGTATCAGCACTACAGGGCTTTCTGTTATGAAGACGGATACCGGGCTTGCAGCAATCGGACGTTTTCGGACAGGTTGCGGGCGAAAGGGTTTGAAGTCGCCAGAGTTGGCAGCGGTAGAATTATTTATGCAAAACGAGGTAGCAATGAATATCCGTGCTGAAAAAAAGTTTTAAAATAAGCGGCACAAACGACACTTGCGACACTAAAAAAAAACAATGTCGCAAGTGCCGCAAATGCCAATGAAAAACAAACATTTTTTTTGATAGAATATGAACATAGAATACAAATATCAGTTAGCAAAACGAGGGAAACACCATTGTCCTAAGTGTGAGCACAAAGCCTTTGTATTGTACATCGACAATACAACCGGCGAGCCGCTACATTCCACTATTGGCAAGTGCGACCGAGCCGATAATTGTGGACACCATTACACCCCAAAGCAGTATTTTCAGGATAATCATATTTCCTTTGATACTGTCAGGAACTACTCGCCCTACCGGAAGCCAAGCCCGAAGCCTCAACCCGCACCGTCTTACATTAGTACAGACGTATTCAAAAAATCATTGCAAGGATATGAGAATAATAACTTTGTTCAATTCTTACGTGGCGCTGTCGGCGATGAGGCGACCAAAGAAGCAATAGAACAATATTACATAGGAACGTCAAAAAACGGCGGCACGGTATTTTGGGAAATAGACAGCTTTGGGAAAATACGCACCGGGAAAATTATTCAATACACGGTGGACGGACACCGCCAGAAAGATATAATGCCACCGGTGCAGTGGGTACATGCCATTTTGAAATTGCCGAACTTCCAATTGTCACAATGCTTATTTGGTGAACACCTGTTGCGTGATGCCACGAAAATGGTTGCTGTCGTAGAAAGCGAAAAGACGGCTATTATAGCAAGCGTCTATTTGCCTCAGTTTATTTGGCTTGCCTGTGGCGGGAGCGAGGGTCTAAACATTGATAAATGCCGATGCTTGAAAGGACGCGATGTGGTTTTATACCCCGACTGTGGGATGTTCGACAAATGGAACAGAAAAGCCGAAGCATTGCGAAGAATTTGCAAAAACGTATCCGTTTCCAATCTGATAGAAACGGCCGCTACCGAAACGGAACGAAAAGCGGGTCTTGATTTATGCGATTATCTTGTACAATTTTCTCCGGCTGACTTTACAGAGCCCCAAACGCAAGAAGAGCCGCGACAGGAACAACCATCAAGCAAACCGGAACAGGTAGAACAGGACAAACGATATCCGGCCTATATTTCCGATGTAGGAACGTTGTACATACCCACCCCGCCGGATGGCCGGATAACTTATACCATGTATTCGAGTGTTGAGGCTTACAATCGGCGCTCCGAACCTCCTGCATTCGTGCCAATGCAAAGCGTGGATACTTCCAATATGAAGCAAGTTTTTATTAATCCTAATACCCTAACGATATGAATACAAGGGAAATATAATTACAACAAAGACTAATGTTTTGAAAACAAATATTTTCTATAAATCACGAGATGCGGAATGAGAAGGATGCCCAAAAAGGCCGTTTTTCTTCATGTTTGTGTTAATAACAGAAAAACACAACGCCGACTTGTTTGATACTGCAAATATAAACGATTTTTTATAAAATGAACACACAAATCAAAAAATTAACGCCCAAGCAGGAAACTTTTTGCAATGCCTATGTGGAAATGGGCAATGCAAGTGAGGCTTACCGCCGGGCTTTTGATGCAGGCAAAATGAAGCCGGAAACGATAAACCGTAAGGCGGTTGAACTGCTAAACAACGGCAAGATTACGGCAAGGGTTGAGGCGCTTCAAGCCGAGCTAAAGCACAAGTCCGATATAACTAAAGAGCGTGTTTTAAAAGAACTTGCAAAAATAGGCTTTGCCGATACCGACAACCTCAACGCTAAGATAAAGGCGTTGGAAACCATCAATAAGATGTTAGGTTTTAATGAGCCTGAAAAAAACGATGTGGCCACATTAAACAATAATCAGTCTGTAGTTATTTTCAAAAATTATGGCGCGGAAAAAAAATAATTCATACCTTTGTAGCGCTAAATTTCGTACTAAATAGAATGGCTTGCTCTTTGCATGCTTTATTAAGAGAGCCGCACATGACGGTGTGCGTGTCCGTATCTTATATCTCTCTTAGTGGTATGAAATTTAGCAGCGGGTCAGGCACGCCGTTTTTTGTGCCTCTAACTTAACACATTACACTATGGGACAACAAACTGAAAACACAACGTTGTTACGCCTACAGTCAGCGGAAACTTCTTACATTAACCACATACTCAAAGGGATTGATGACCTCTTACAATACAGAGGGGCACAAATGCCGGTGGAAATATTATTGGAGTGGGAGGATGCCCTACATGCTGCCAATGATGCAGTGGCTAAATTTGCTGATGACCAAACAAAAGAAAAGGCTTTGCTGGATTATGAATATTTAAGGAATACAGGTGAAGATATTCACCGGATTGTGGCTTTTCTCACAGGTATATTTGATGAATACCGGAAACTTGAAATAATCCGGGAAGTAATTAAAGAAACCGCTTGAAAAGTTGGCATCTATTAAAAAAGGAGTATCTTTGTGCTGAAATAATAGCCGAAAGGTATTGTTTTAAATGCAAAAAAGCACTTCAAAAGCGTAAGTTCTCGAGGTGCTTTTTCTGTTATTTGAGATTATCTCGCCAAAAACTCGCCAAAAATTGAAATTAAAAAACACTAACAATCTTATAAAAAGAATATTAGTGTTTTTTGCCGTGACCCCGGTGGGGGTCGAACCCACGACCCACAGATTAAGAGTCTGTTGCTCTACCAACTGAGCTACGGAGTCATTTCATTATTTCAGGGATGCAAAGATAGACAAATTCTTTATTATTTCAACATCGTGTAGGTCAATTTCAACTTCACGTGAGGCGAGCCCTTGATTATCCCGCAGCTATAGTAGCTCCTATCCAACAACTTGACTTCCGAGCCGTAACTGTCATATGTGGAATAAATCGGATAGAGATACATATCCCTCGCCGGGGTGTGGTACAGTTTCTGGTTATTAAACATGCCCTGCACATAATACGTGAGGTTAAAACTGTATTGTTGCAACGACCGGTTAAGCGTACCGCCGAAACTTTCAAAATACGTATCCGTCAGAAAAGTGAAGGCGTCGGTAGTGTCCCTGTAGGCCAGCGTCAGCAAAAAGGGGCACAGGTCCAACGCCTCCGCCGTGGTGTAATCTACCGGAACCACCAGTTCCGCCTTGTTAATTGCCAACTTTGAAATATCCTTTCCTGCCTGCTGTAGCCGGTTTGCTATGCTGTCTCTCACATGGTCAAAATTGATATAGGGCTTCACCCCGGCCAGTCCTTCCAAATATACTGTTCCGGCCGGCGCGGGAAGCGGGTTGCCATAATTCGACAAGGAAGAAGAACTGTGTGAATACACATTAAAATTAGGGGTGCTTTGTTCTATGAAATAATAAAAGTAGCGCGCGGTATCGTTGCCCGCATGGTGGTAAGTAACCGTGATATAAGTAGCCGTTAAATCAAAATAACTCACCTGCCCCTTGCCCGGAGCAGCTCCGGAAGCGTCAGCTTTTAAATAAAAGCCCTTGAATTCTTGCAGGAAAGAAGAGTCGCTGGCCATTTCATCTTCCGTAGCAGCCAACAACTCGTTGGCAAAACTATCTTCCAAACGTATTTTTATCGTATCTGCCCCCGTGTATGTATAGTTATTACTAACCTGCGCCGTATAATCGCCGGATTTCAACGATTTATTATAGTAAACTGTATTATACGCCAAGTCACGATCCAACCGGTAGAGGGAAAGCGGTTGCGACAGATTGCCGGTATCGAGCTGCGTGCGGCTGTTTACGTAAATGGTCAACACAGCCGAATCGAGTTGTACGCCGTCTCCATAATCAAACCCAAGCGTGTAGGGAAGCATACGGAACACCGAGCCTGCCGTAAACAGCCCGAAAGGTTCCTGATGGAGCCACCCCACGGCGCCCACAGTGGTAGAAGAAGTAACTACCGAATCTATGTTTGCCGTGTAAACCGGGATTTCAAATTCATCCTGTTCCACATCAATCATAGCATTTCCGGGCACAAGATCAAGCCCGAGCGTTTTATCCACTTCTACACAAGCGTTCAGTAAAGAAACAATTCCTATGACAAAAAAGATTTTTAAATTTCGACTGTTCATTTAGCAATTATTTTA
>JAIRNR010000084.1 GCA_031257915.1 Bacteroidales bacterium | reverse complement strand
AATCGTCATGCGCCAACGTTTCAATAAGTACATCGCTTACTGACAGCGTGAAAATGAAGAAACCGAAGATAAAAGCTAATGTCTGTTTCATTTTGAGGTGCAAAGGTAGTGATTTTTTTATATTAACACTTAAGTTCCGCAAAGGTGCAATTTTTCCTGTAAAGTGCTGCAAATCTACAAATGCACCGCTTCACCATAGGCGACCGCGACTGCTTCCATCAGTGCTTCACTCATCGTCGGGTGCGGATGGACAGCATGAATAATATCGTGTGCCTTTATTTTGTTTTGACGTATAAGAACTGCCTCTGCAATCATTTCCGTAACATGGTCACCCACAAGGTGACAGCCGAGCATTAAATCGGTGCCGCCGTCAAATATTACTTTCACAAAACCTTCCCGCACCCCCGCTGCCGTTGCTTTACCGCTTGCAGTATAGGGAAATTTGCCGGTTTTAATATTGCCGTATTTCTCACGCGCCTGCTGCTCCGTAAGCCCTACCGACGCTATTTCCGGCGAAGTATATGTGCAGGCGGGTATATTGCCGTAATCAAGTATATTCAAATTTGCAACGCCCGCTACTCCCGCATCCGCAGCAATCTTTTCTACGCATACCAACGCCTCATGGCTGGCAACATGCGCCAAAGACGCACCTTTACCGGTAATATCACCAATGGCATAATATCCTGTTGCGGATGTACACCCAAATTCATCGGTAATAACTTTTCCCCTTTCAATCTTTATTCCGATACTTTCAAATCCGTCCGTATTGGGTTGTACGCCCACTGCCGACAACACTTTATCAACTTCAATAATTTCCTCACCTTTTTTAGTCTTTACGGTTACACGGCATACCGGCTTCTGCTGCGTACCGTTGTCATTACCATTATCCGCCGCAGACGCTTCAACTCTGTTTACAATCTCCACCTTTTCAACGCTTGTATCCGTTAATACTTTCATTCCGTTTTTACGGAACGCCCGCGACAATTGCGCACTTACGTCTTCGTCCTCTACGGGTACAATTCGCGGCAGATATTCTACAAGCGTTATTTTGCAGCCAAGTGTGCTGTAAAAATGCGCAAACTCCGCACCGATTGCGCCGCTGCCTGTTACGAGCATTGATTTCGGCAGTTCCCGTAATGTCATCGCTTCACGATAACCAATTACATATTCGCCATCTATCGGAACGTTCGGCAATTGCCGCGGGCGCGAACCTGTTGCAAGAATAATATGCTGCGCACTCAATTCCGTAACATCGTTTTCGGAATTACGTACCGAAACAATCCTGTCCTGCCGAACAGCCGCTTCACCCTTTATAATTTCCACTTTATATTTGTTCAACAGAAACGCAACTCCTTTGCTCATTGTTTCCGCAACGCTGCGGCTGCGGGCAACCATTGCCGCAAGGTCGGGAGTTACACTCTCCGTTACATTAACACCGTATTCCGCCGCATTTTTTACGTTCCGTAAGACTTCTGCGCATTTAAGCAGTGCCTTAGTCGGAATGCAACCCCAGTTAAGGCATATACCGCCGAGTTCCGCCCTCTCAACTATTGCGGTTTTAAATCCGAGTTGCGCGGCTCTTATTGCCGCCACGTACCCTCCCGGTCCGCTTCCGATTACAATAATATCGTAGTTTGTCATAAGAAATATTTCATTTTTTGTTATTCGGATTGACAGAGAGAAAATGTATCCTGTGCAATAACAAGCTCTTCGTTCGTTGTAAGAGCGCAGATTTTCACTCGAGAAGCAGCGGCTGTAAGGTCAATATCAATGCCGCAGGCACCCTCGTTGCGTTCTTTATCAATCTCCGCGCCCATATATGACAGTCCTTCACAAACACGGGCGCGAACGCCGAAATCGTTTTCACCAATGCCGCCTGTGAAGAGGATAATATCCGCACCATTCATCGCAGCAGCATAAGCACCGATATATTTTTTTACACGATAGACAAACATATCAAGGGCAAGACGGGCGCGGTCATTGCCGTTTAAAGCCGCTGTGTTAAGATCGCGCATATCGGACGATAAACCCGAAACGCCCTGCAAGCCGCTGCGGCGATTAAATAAGTCACTTGCTTCATCGGCACTCAGTCCCTCCGACTTCATAATATCGAACACCGCACCCAAATCCAGATCGCCGCAACGTGTACCCATAACAAGACCTTCTATCGGAGTATAGCCCATTGACGTATCTATAGAATATCCGCCGGAAATAGCCGCTATTGACGCACCGTTGCCAAGGTGGCAGGAAATTATTTTTGTATTTTCAAGCGGCATTCCGTAAAATTCCGCTGCCTTATGCGCAACGTATTTATGCGAGGTGCCGTGAAAGCCGTAACGTCTTATGCGCCGCTTTTCGTAGTATTCAAAGGGGATTGCGTACATATACGCACAGTCGGGCATTGTCTGATGGAACGATGTGTCGAACACTGCCGCTTGAGGAACATTCGGCAACACTTCTGCTATTGCTTCGATACCTTTGATATTTGCAGGATTGTGAAGCGGCGCAAGCGTAACGGTTTTACGCAACTCTTTCATAGCATCGGGAGTAATGCGCACACTTGTTTTAAACATTTCTCCACCATGTGCAACGCGGTGTCCCGCTGCGGAAATTTCGCCAACACTGCCGATAACACCATATTGGGGATGTGTAAGATATTCCAAAACCCACTGCACACCCTGTTCGTGATTTGCAATATGTTTCGATACGGTCAATTTTTCTTTATCCTTTGCACTTTGCGTAAGGTCTGCTCTGCCTAACCCTATACGCTCTACAATTCCTTTTGCAATAAGCGAATGTTCGTTAATGCCCATATCTATAAGTTGATATTTAATAGAAGATGAGCCACAATTTAAAATAAGAATCTTCATATAGTTATAATTTATTTTCAACTCTTGCAACAGCGTTTATTCCTTTTATTTTTTTTAATTTTTTTATCAAAATTTGCAGATGTTCGGTATCGTTAATATATAGCATTATCCGTCCGTCAAACATACCCTCAGCGGCGGTAATATTAAAAGTACGAATATTCATATCTCTGTCCTGAGAAATTACATCCATAATATCTTTAATCATTCCACTTCTGTCAACACCATTCACCTGTACCCCTGTTAAGAATGTAATTTTTTCATCTTTTTTCCACTTTGCTTTAATTATGCGGTCGCCGTACTGCAACATTAAATTTATTGCCCTCGGACAATTTGTACGATGTACTTCTATTTCTTTATGCGGATGATAAATACCTATAATATCGTCACCGGGGATAGCATTGCAGCACGAGGAAATTTTGTAACGAATTTCATCCATATCTTCACCAAGCACAAGCGTTTCGGGGCGTTGCTCAACACGTGCCTGAACAGCCTCTTTAAGCGACATATCTCTATTTACCGACAAGCGGAAAAGAGATGAAAACCAACTGCCGCTTTTTTCGTCCTTCTGTAAAATATCCTTAATATTTTTCTCGGTAATTCTGTTTTGCGAAACATCGTAAAAAAGATTTATTTTGCTTGGCATTGCAAGCGCGTTCTGTACTATTGCAAGATTCTTTGAGTTGAATTGCAATGAAAGCGTCTTGAAAATTTCACGCAACTTATTTTCACCTTCGTTGTAATACTTTGAATATTCTTCTTTCAGATAATCTCTTATACGTGATTTTGCCCATGAAGATACTGCGTATTCAAGCCATTTTTCGGTGGCACGCTGATTTTTTGAGTATATAATTTCTACCTGATCACCATTGCGCAAAGGATGATTTATAGGAACAAGAGTATGATTTACTTTTGCACCGATTGTTGACAGCCCGATGTCGGTATGAATTTGAAATGCAAAATCAAGAACAGTTGCTCCGTTCGGCAACGTTTTTAAATCGCCCTTCGGTGTGTAAACATAAATTCCTTCTTCAAAAAAATTACTGCGGAAATCGCTTAAAAAATCAAACGCATTGCTTGTATCGGCACGCGAAAGCATTTCGCGCACGCCCTCGAGCCATTTATCCAAAACAGAATTATGTACGATAATTCCCTCACTCTTATACTGCCAGTGTGCAGCAACACCGCGTTCGGCAATTTCATCCATTCTTTTGGAACGAATCTGAACTTCTATCCAACTCCCCTCTTTACTCATTACCGTCGTATGTAATGCTTCGTAGCCATTATTTTTAGGCATTGCAATCCAGTCGCGGCGGCGTTTATTATCGGGGTACGGGGTGTATAAATCATTAACGATTGCATAAACACGATAGCAATCGGCTTTCTCGCTTTGGGCAGGTGAGTCGATAACAATTCTTACCGCAAAAAGGTCATATACTTCTTCAAAAGACACGCCTTTTTTATTCATCTTTTTCAAGATTGAACGTATTGATTTTACACGTCCGGATATTGAAAATTTTAAAGATTCTTTTTCAAGACGGTCGCGTATCGGCTCAATAAAACGATTTATAAATTCCTCACGCTCGGCATTTGTTTCTTTTAATTTTTTCTCTATTGTGTTATATATGTCCGGTTCAAGATATTTTAACGATAAATCTTCAAGTTCGGTTTTTATAAGATATAAACCCAAACGATAGGCAAGCGGCGCATAAATATTTAATGTTTCAGATGCAATTTTCAGCTGCTTTTCATCTTTCATTGAGCCAAGAGTACGCATATTATGCAGCCTGTCGGCAAGTTTAATCAGGATTACACGTACATCGTCCGAAAGAGTGAGAAGAATTTTGCGGAAATTTTCCACTTGCATAGATGTATCTTCGGTCGCTTCAAATGTACCGTCGTCAATCTTCGTCAAACCGTCAACAATACGGGCAACCGTTTGTCCGAACATACTCTCTATGTCTTCAAGCGTATAGTCGGTATCTTCGACAACATCGTGAAGAAGTGCGCAAACAACGGAAGTTGGTCCCAGACCAATATCGGCAACAACTATACGTGCGACTTCAAGAGGATGATATATGTACGGTTCTCCGCTCTTGCGCCGCATATCGACATGTGCTTTTAAAGCCAGCCTGTATGCCTTGCTGATTTTTTCTATCTCATTAACTTTCGGTTTTACGCGGAAAGAAGATAATATCTGCGAATATCGGCTTTCTATTTCCTGCTGTTCCGACTGTTGCTGTAAAAGAGATTGTTTGCTCATAAAATCGTATTTCCGTTTTTGCGCAAAGTTATAGAAATTTCAGGCAGAATTCCTGCGCCTGTTCTAACAGTGAAATGCTTTCGTCATTGCGTATTACGAAATCAGCGCGGGACAGTGCTTCCTGCGAAGAAATTTGTACGGACATCCGCTGTAAAATCTCTTCACGGCTTAAAGCACTGCGGTTTATTACGCGCTCTATGCGTAATTCTTTGGGAGAATCAACAAAAATTATCTTATCAAAATAATGCTGCAAGTTCGCTTCGTAAATAACGGCACTTTCCATAAACACACAAGGTGCCGTCTGCAAAGCAATCCATTGTTTAAAGTCTGCCATAACGAGCGGGTGAATGATTGCATTAAGAGTATTCATTTTTTCCGTATCGGAAAAGACAATGGCTGCAATTTCTTTTGATGTAGCGGGCATAGCCGGTGCAAAAATCCGCATTACGTCATCACAAAACAAAAAACGTTTGGCTTCTCTGTCGGCATTATAGACAGGAAAGCCAAACGTTTGGAATATTTCTGAAATAACACTCTTTCCGCTTCCAATACCCCCTGTTAATCCCGTACAGAGCACTGTTTACTTGTTCTCGGAAGCATTAAGCTGGTCTGCATAACTTGACGCTATCGCGCTTTTCTCCATTTTAAGTTTATTACCACCTTCAACAGAAATTATAATGGTGGTATCGTTTATTTCTTCAATTTTGCCGTGAATACCACCGATAGTGATTACACGCTGCCCCCTCTGAAGACCTTCACGGAACTTTTTCTGTTCCTTATTGCGCTTCATTTGCGGACGTATTAAAAAGAAATAAAACACAACGAGAATAACGCCGATAAGAATGATTTGCTGCCAATTGCCGCCGCCTTTTTGCGCTTCAGATGCGGCTTCCGTTGCCTGAAGCAGAATGCTTAAAAAATTCATAATGATTTATAGTTTAATTTATAAGTCCGCAAAGATACGTATTATTTAGATAAGTCCTCTGCCGCTTTTTTTAATTACACCCTGTTCGGTTAAATCAACAGCAATTCTATGAAGCAATCCGTTTACGAATATTCGTGTTTTTTGAGAACAAAATATTTTTGAAATTTCAATAAATTCGTTCAGTGTTACCTTTATGGGAATTTCAGGAAAATGGATAAACTCCGCTACGGCTGTTATTATTATAATACGGTCTAAAAGTGCTACACGCTCAGGCTCCCAATTTTCCAAACGAGCATACACCATTTCTCTGTATTCTGCTCTGTTAAGATATGTTTTATTAAACAACTTTTTTCCAAATTCCACATCTCCGCTGTAATCTTTCATAAAAAGATTATCGGCTTCGGTACCGAATTTCTTTAACCGCTCATATACCCAGTAAGCAACGCTATTGTAATCGGCTGCCCAAAATAAAGATCTCTCCTTGCATACATCGCGAAACATTTCATTCGGAACAATTCTGTTTTTGTACAAGCGGCGCATGTAGTCCACATCCTGCTCCAAATTATCTTCACTTTCAAGATATTCTCTGTACGGCTCCGATCTTATAATTTGTTCGTAAAGATTTTTCAAAATAACTTCGTTTTCACTCACTCTAAATTTACAGCGTTCATCTTCAATGTGATAATCAGGGGTATTCCTGATATGTTCAATAACACGGTTTCTTATAAAACGCGTGTTCGGATTTAATTCCTTTTCGGTAGGCATGAATTTTTTACTTGCCATTTCAAAACGCATGTTAAAATAGTCGCCCAAAGCGACTATAAAAGAAAGATTATGCTTATATAAATTTTCTATCTCTCTAAAACCTACCTCTATGGCTTTATCTGCTCTGCTTATATCCGACACGCCTGTCATGTGATAGGCATAGCATGTTTGAACAACCTTCTCGCGAACAAATCTTCTATTTATCATATCTATAAATTGTCTAAAAATAGTTTATGTACTGATACATCATCAGTCAATTCGGGATGAAAAGCTGCAGCCATGCAACTTCCCTGCCGTTGACGAACTAATACTGGATTATTTTGGAATCTGGAAAGAACTTCTGCACCCTCACCGACCTGCTCTATACGTGGTGCGCGAATAAAAAACGCGGGTATTTCATGATCTATACCCTCTACTTTCAGGTTTGTTTTGAAACTGTCTATTTGAGAACCATACGCATTACGTCTAACCGTTACGTCCAACGCATCCAACTCTCCCGCGAGGAGAATCAGACCTGCGCACGTACCGAACACAGGAAGTCCTTCCTGTAATGCCTGACGTAATGGCTCAAATAAATCGTACCATTTCAATTGACTAAGTATTGATGTGCTTTCTCCACCCGGAATTATTAGAGCGTCTATCTGTTTTAATTGCTCTTTCTCAAGTACACGCACAGCTCTATCTCCCAACGTTCTTACAACCTCAATGTGCTTTTCTATCGCCCCCTGGATACCTAATACTCCTATCGTTTTCACTTCCTACCAACCACGTAAAGCCATTAAATCCTTTTCGTTAATCTGTTTTATATCTAATCCTTGCATCGCATCGCCGAGATTTTCGGAAATAGCTGCAAGTTTGTTGGGATCATTAAAAAAAGTCGTCGCTTCAACAATTGCTTTCGCTACTTTTGAAGGGTTTGACGACTTAAAAATACCACTGCCTACAAATACACTCTCCGCACCAAGCAACCGCATTAACGCAGCGTCAGCCGGAGTAGCAACACCGCCTGCGGAAAAATTAGGAACAGGTAATTTACCGTTTTCAGCAACGTATTGTACCAGTTCAAAGGGTGCCTGCAAATTTTTTGCAGCAGTCATAAGTTCTTCTTTCGGTGTAACAGTCAACGCGTGTATGCCGTTTTTCAACATTCGGAAGTGGCGTACAGCCTCTACAATGTTGCCTGTTCCCGGCTCGCCTTTCGTGCGTATCATTGCCGCGCCCTCACCTATACGGCGCAATGCCTCACCTAAATCGCGGCAACCACAAACAAAAGGAACCTTAAAATCGTGTTTCCACACGTGAAATTCCTCGTCTGCGGGAGTGAGAACTTCACTTTCATCAATAAAATCAATACTTAACGCTTCAAGTATCTGCGCTTCGGAGATATGTCCTATACGACATTTAGCCATAACGGGAATGCTGACAGCCGCCTTAATATCCTTTATCATTTTGGGGTCGCTCATACGTGCAACACCACCTTGCATACGAATATCCGACGGAACCCGCTCAAGAGCCATAACCGCTATTGCACCTGCATCTTCGGCAATCTTTGCCTGCTCAGCGTTTGTAACGTCCATTATAACGCCGTTTCTGAGCATTTCAGCGAGCCCTACTTTCGTTTGCCATAAGTCAGATGAAAAGTGCATAAAAAATACTTTAAAAACTTTACAAAGATAATAATTATTTCATTTGTAAAAGTGAACAAATTTTCCCAAAAATATCCGTATTTTGAAAAATACCTGTAAAATTCTCTGCACATGCACCATACGCAAAAACCGGAACCATTACCGAAGTATGATTTTTAGATGCGAAATGAGCTGCAACCGTTCCTTTTTCAAAATCTCCATCCGTAAGTGCCAAACCGCCTGTTTCATGGTCGGCTGTAATAACAACAAGAGTACCCGGATTGCGGTCGGCAAAATCAAATGCACGCGCCACTGCGCGGTCAAAGTCAAGCATTTCGTTTATCACCTTATTTATATTATTGTCATGTCCGCCCCAATCAATTTGCGACCCTTCAACCATAAGTATAAATCCATCGGAATTTTTACTCAAAATATTTAACGCCGCGCTGACTCCGTTCGGAAGAATTTCTCCGCGTGCAGGATAAGCAGGCAAAGCAACGCTGTCAAGCAATAACAGTATTTTACCTTGCTCAACTTTTGCCGTATCGGAAAGAGAATACCCTACCGCATATCCGTCTTTGCGCATTTTTTCCGAAAGGTTTATACCGTCTTTTCTGTTTTCAAAATATTTGCGCCCGCCGCCGATAAGCACGTCTATACCCGAACGTGATATATCACCTGCTATTTCGTTAGCCATACTGCGGCTTTTTTGATGTGCCGAAAAAGCCGCAGGTGTTGCATGCGTAAGTTCGCACGTTACGACAATGCCTGTTGCAAGCCCTTTTAAGTGCGCAATATCAAGCATGGAAGGAATGGAATCGCCGTTAACATCAACTCCTATATGGTCGTTTTTAGTCTTTTGCCCGCATGCAATAGCCGTACCGCCTGCTGCGGATTCCGTTATATAGTGACTTGCCGAATATGTTTTTGAAAAACCGGTTGCAACGGCACGTTCAAGATTAAGCGAGCCGTGATTTGCCGTAAGACCGGCGTAAACCTGAGTTACGCCCATGCCGTCGCCAATCATAATAATAACGTTCTTTACCTGCTGTTGTGCAGACAGAATGCCGCTGAACAGGCAACTCAACAGAACAAGTGAAATGTATTTTTTCATAATCTATCTTTAATAATTTACAAAGATAAAAAAAAAGGGCGGCTACTTTTTAAGCAGCCGCCCTTTTTTTACACTGACCGGATATTATTTTTTAATCACTATTAACCGACTAATTCAAAAAAACAGCCGGTTTGTGTTTTTACATTGTTTATATTCAATCGTTTGTGTTTTTATATTTCACTTTTAAAAAAAGTTACCCCCCCCCTGTCAAAAAAGGAATAATTGAGCGGCCGCTATCGTGGAAAAGGCCTTCTCGCTTTTAGACATTGCTTTGATAACTTGCAGCAACAAATGAGCTATCAGCGTACACCAAACCTGGGTTTTTATGCCATTTTCTGCAGATATTAC
>JAIRNR010000045.1 GCA_031257915.1 Bacteroidales bacterium | reverse complement strand
CTTAAATAAAATTTTTCACAAAACGCCTTTAAAGAAGTTATCCGTTTCAAATTCACAAGTTCGTCAATAGCGATAAAAAAACGCCTGTTTATACTTTCTGATATTTGTGATGTTTTCATACGACACACTGCATTGCTTTATTTTTGCATTTTCAGAGGCTTTCCCTGCATAGATTCAATAACAGAAATAAGACGTCCTATTTGCAAGTCTTTTTCCCTGATTATTTGCTGATACCTTATAAATATTTGTAAAATATCATCGTTTAAATCAGTAACATTTACACTATTCCCCGTTCCGGTAATTGACGTATTACCCATCAGGTTTTCATCTATTAAATTGATATTATTACCGTTGTCTTTGTTTATTAACATTTCACCTTCACCGGTTAAAACCCACAATACATTCAAATCCGGAAATGCAGCCTTAATTCGCTTCAATTTATCATTTCCAATTGACTTATTAATCGAATTTACATAGCTATATGATACCCCACCCATCATTTGACAGAACATTCTTTCGGTAATTCCTTTGTACTTTATGTACTCCCTAATACGTTCTTTTACTCCCATTTTTATTTATCCTTGTGAAAATTATTTCGGTTAACGCCTGATAGATGTCATTAAACTGCATGTTTGTTTCGACCATAAAATCTTCAAGTTTACGGTTTAGTTCGGCATATCCCAAAGCATACTGACGCAAGGCGACAAATGCCCGCATAATGTTTCTATTTATATCTATTGCAGTCGGCGAGTTTAATACGCTGCTTAACATCGCTACACCCAATTCGGTAAAAGCGAAGGGTGCATATTTAATATTGTATCCTCGTCCCCTGTTCAAGGTCACAATTTGTGACCTTGAACAGTCTTTTATTTCTTCGACAGAGAGTGTAAACATGAAATCATCACCTTCAAAGCGGACAATGTTACGTCTTACTGCCTGCTTTAATACTTTCGTTTCCACGCCGTACAATTCCGCTACATCGCTGTCAAGTATTACCTTTTGACCGCGTATCGTCAGGATTTTTTCTTCCACCTGACTTAATTTTATTGTTTCTTCCATGTTAATTATTTATTTTATAATTATTTAATCTTATTATTCTTACAATTCCATTTTTTTACTACCTTTGCATAAAATTTAAAATGTAATATCATGAATACAAATGAAGATTTATTAAACAAAATCACTGATTCCGACATTGCTGCACTGCTTGAAATGACCAAGCAGGTAGAAAGTTTAACCGACCAGCAATTACGGTTTTTCTTCTGTACGATTTATTCTCGTAATAACTGGAATCATCCTATTATCCTTAGCCAATATGCAATTCGCTATATCCGTACCGGTGAGCCACCGTACCGGTGTGGCAACGCTACTTGACTAAGAGACGGTGGGCATACCTCCTGTAGTAATGGCGGGAAACGCTACCGGAACAGAGAACCGTACACTTGTAACCGATACGTTCTTTGTTCCGGTTTTTCTCTGACCGCCTATGCCTATTTCTCCGAACCAAACACCGATTTTCCCTTCTTTACTGTCGCTTGCAGTTAACCCTACCTCAAATTCAACATTTGATACTATTCGTGTTTCTTTGTTATACTCTGTTGTTGGCATATTGTCGCCGCCATTGCCATGAACGTAACTTGGACTTATTACAGCCCCCTTTTCTTTCCCTTTTTCCTGAGCAGACTGGATTCCTTCTACTATCTGCATCAAAGTTTCTTCTACGAATGCCTTTAACTCCATGTCTTTTTTCTTCTTTTTCATGCCTTTAACTGTTTTATTCCGGCGTCTGGTCGTTAAAGACGAATCCTATACGTCGGCGGGGTTTGTTTTCCGATTCCTTTTTTTGTTCGGCGATTTCGGTCAACGCCTGATAGATGTCATTAAACTGCATGTTTGTTTCGACCATAAAATCTTCGAGTTTACGGTTGAGTTCGGCGTATCCCAAAGCGTACTGACGCAAGGCAACAAATGCCCGCATAATGCTTATATTTACACTGATTGCGAATTGACTGTTAAGAACGCCGGATAACTGAGCAACTCCCTGTTCGGTAAAGGCAAATGGTAAATATTTAACATGCCTGCCTCGATTATCCTCTTCACTTTTTAAGGTGCCAAAATTGCACCTTAAAAAATTATATTCTTCTCTTGTCAGTTCAAACATAAAATCTTCGGGAAAACGGTCTGCATTGCGCTTTACCGAGCGCTTTAAATACTTTGTTTCAACCTGATACAACTCCGCCAAATCGAAGTCCAGCATTACCTTTTCACCTCTGATTTCGTATATCTTACTCTTTATTGTCTGCAGTTCCATGTCTTTTAATTATATTCATTATTCATTTGCAACCTGTTTACTATCAACACCCATATCAACGGTTTTTTTACGAATCAATTCGTATTCATCTATTTTACTTTTCAAATTTTGATTCTCATTTCTAAGTGCGCCTATTTCCTGATTCAACTTTTCATTTTTTTCGATAAGGGTAAAAATTATTTCATTCTCACTCTCGTTTTTTTGCTCTACGACCTCATTTTTTTTCAACATTTCACCTTCGCCGGTTTTTAACCAGTCCTCATTAAGTTCCGGATATTTGGCAAGAATCTTATCAAGAGTTTTTAACGTTAAATTTCCCGTTAATCTGTGTACAAATCCTCTCGATAAGCCCACATTTTCCTCAAATTTTGTTTGTCCAATTCCCAAATATGCCAAAAACTCGCATAACCTTTCTTTCATATTTTTATTCATTTTTAATGTTTTTTTACAGTATCACTCTAAAATATTTATAAAATTTCACCTAAAAATACACTTTTTATTCCTCTAATATTCAACAATTTAAAAAATACTTTGCGAAAAACAGTAAAAATATTTGGATTTACTGTTTTTATACAGTATCTTTGCACCTGCAAACTGATAAAAAAGCGTACAAATGTATTAAATTTTTTCGTTTGCAAAGGAAAGTTTTTAAGGACAAATAAAGATTAAAAGTATGAATTTAGAAGATGAAGGT
>JAIRNR010000040.1 GCA_031257915.1 Bacteroidales bacterium | reverse complement strand
ACCTTTCTCTACACTCTGAATCATACCGCTGTCTCTGCTGCTGCTGCACAAAAGCAAAAACGCACACAATATACGATAAATATATCTTACGCTTATTCATTTGGAATGTCGCTTGAGAGGGAAAAGAAAAAGTTGAAGTTTAAGGGGAGTTTTTAGAATCTGACATTATTCAAATTTTTATATCCGTCCCCATAATTCGGACAAGAAAAGACAATTTTTCGTAACTTCGCATTCACCTTCGGGGTTGAGCCGCAGCCGAAGAGTTTTCCTCCTGTAAAATACATAGCGAATATTCAGTGTTGAGCCGCATCCGAAATTCGCATTATAAATGTTCAAACAAATGAATACATCATTCTTGACAAAAGTTGCTGTCCCTGTTATTTTTCTGTTTGCAGTAAATATGGGCACGGTTGCTCAACCGCCGCAAAACTACTACAGCGATGCGGAAGGCAAAAGCGGCTACGCGCTTAAAACAGCGTTGCACAATATTATTAAAAACCACAGGACCCTTTCTTATAGTTCTTTATGGACAGCCTATCAGAAGACAGATATAAAAGAGGGAACAACAGATAAGGTATGGGATATGTATTCCGATTGTGACTGGACATACAGAAGCGACCAGTGCGGCAGTTACAGCAATGAGTGCGACTGCTACAATCGCGAACACTCTTTTCCTAAAAGCTGGTTCAACGAAGCATCGCCCATGCAGACAGACCTTGTTCATATAGTTCCTACTGATGGTAAAGTTAATGGTATGCGAAGCAATAATCCTTTTGGTAATGTCGGCAGTGCAACCTACACATCCGGAAATGGCAGCAAACTCGGAAATTGCGGCGATTGCGGCGGTTACACAAAAAAAGTTTTTGAGCCGATAGACGAATATAAAGGTGACTTTGCACGTATTTATTTTTATATGGTAACTTGCTATGAAGATAAAGTTGCGGGGTGGAACGGTTCGGGAGCGCAGGAAATGCTTGACGGTACAAGCAATCAGGCATTCAAAGACTGGGCTAAAAATCTTTTATTGCAATGGCACCGTCAGGACCCTGTCAGTGATAAGGAAAAAAGCCGCAACAACGGCATAGAGGAGGAACAGGGCAATCGTAATCCTTTTGTAGATTATCCCGAACTTGTAGAAAAAATTTGGGGTAACGATAATACGAAATTTTTGTTAGATCTGACAAGCATTGAAACGCATGCAATTTCGGACGATGCTGTTTTTTACGAAATGTATCCCGCAGCCGAAATAATTTCCATTTTAGGCACATTGCTTAAACAGACAACTTCATTAGGAGTTAATACCGATATTGATGAATTTCCGCGTGGTATTTATATTGTAAAATATATTCATCGGGACGGCAAGAATTTTTTGAGCAAAAAAATTGTGAAATAGGATTTTCTATACATATCTTTTTTATATGTATAGAAAATCCATCTTTTCTATACATATTATTTTTCATGAATTGATTCTATAATGTCTTCATTTTCGGACGAATGAAAATCTGACGAATTTATAAACAGCTCACACAAAGGCATATTCAGATAATAGTTGTCTCGTCCTGATTTTATTTTTTTGAGTAATCCTGCTGCCACAATTTTGTCAAGATATTGAGTTGCGGTAATACGTGACACCTGTAAAATGTCTTGCACGAAAGAAATCTTAGTATATGGGTGCGAAAACAGATTGTTCAATAAATCATGCCGGTATGACTTTCCAAGTAGTGGGCGGATATTATGCTTGAATCGAAGCATGAGACTTGAAATTTCTTTTACCAGCCAGATAGTGTTTATAGCGGTTTGCTCCACGCCTTTTAATATGAAAATTATCCATCTCTCCCAATCGTTGGTATCTCTAACTCCTTGCAGTAAAGCGTAATATTCCGTTTTATTCTGTATAATGTAGCGACTTAGATATAATATCGGCAAATCAAGTAATTTTTGTGTTACCAGATAAAGAATATTCACAATTCTACCCGTTCTGCCGTTGCCATCATAAAAAGGGTGAATACTCTCAAATTGGTGATGAACAATTGCCATTTTTATTAACGGATCAATATCCGAAACAGAATCATCATTGATAAACAATTCTAAATTCGCCATGTATTGTTCTATTTCCTGTTTGCTTTGAGGTGGCGTATAAACAATTGTTCCATCGTTTCTTTTTAATGTAGTTCCATGAACAGACCGAAAACCGGCACGGTTGCCTTCCAATATCTGCTGAATATCTTTAATTCGGGCATTCGTAAGCAGCCCATCTTTTCTGATAAGTTCAAACCCATGCTTTAAAGCGGCAGAATAATTTAAAACTTCTTTGGTAGAAGCACTGATAGCATATTGTTTCAAATCAATTTCGGCACGAAACAATTCATCGTGTGTTGTTACAATATTTTCTATAGCCGAGCTGTCTTTTGCCTCCTGTAAAATAAGCGTATTAATCAAAATTATCTCATTGGGAATAGTTTGAGCAACCCCTTTGAGCTCTGCCAATCTTTTATTAGCCAAATTCAATTGACGCATAACATTTTTTGTTTCCAAATCAATGTCTAACGGCAACTCTGGAATTTTATAATTCCTGTTTTCGTTATTTATTATGCTATTCATAACACTTTTCGTTTATATTTCTATTTCCTTTTCTGCCATATCTTTAGCCTCATTCAATAGCCGTTTACCTCTGTCGTAAAGGTAAAAACTTTTTTCGATTGTAAAATATATTCATCGGGACGGCAAGAATTTTTTGAGCAAAAAAATTGTGAAATAATCACAACTCTGCTAACGGTGCGGCTCTTTTAATAAATCAACAACAGTTTTTACAGGTGTAAAAACACTTACAGGTGTTTCTACAAAAATTGTAATCCACTTTGCCATTGCACCATTCCAAAGTCCGGGCAATTCCATCGCCTTGATTGTTTTTCCTTTGATTGATTTTTCCGTTATAAACGCCGTTTGCGGATTGACAAACTTTGTCAGGTCAAATTTTTTGCCTCTGTAATCTTTGAGCCAGCAAGCCAAATCAGCGGGATTAAAATGAGTTGATTGCCGTAAAATTGCTTTTTGCTTTGGATCTTTAAGGTCTATTTGCGGAGTTTCAACTATCTGCAGAGTTATCAAATTGCGGCTACTTGTCGTCCCACCGCCGTCACAAACAAAAAACGGTCCTCCGCCCGGCTCACCCTCATTTTTTACCATTCCGCAAACTCTCACAGGTCGGTTAAGAGCATTTTTCCAATAAGTTTTTTTTCGTGCGAAAGAATATTTCTCGTACTCTTTCGGACAGTCTATAGATACGCTTTTTGCAAATGCTTCTATTGCAACGAGGTCGTCCTGACTGAATTTTTTTGAATTTAAATCAGCAAGAAAACTGTGAACAGTATCTTTGACAGCGATAAGGTATCCGCCGATAAGTTTTTTGTACCGAACAGATGTGCCGCACTTTTTTTCTGTTGTAATATTGTCAATATTTTTTATAAAGACAATATCCGTATCAAGTGCATTTACGTTTTCAATAAGTGCGCCGTGTCCGCCGGGGCGAAATACAATCTGTTCCTTTTCGTCTCTAAAAATTTTATTATCAAGTGTAACGGCAACAGTGTCTGTCGCCGGACTTTGTATAGAATAAGAAATCTTATATTTTGTTTTGTATTTTTTTTCGCAGTACGGTAAAACTTCCTTTATTTTTTTCTTAAATAAAGGTAAATGTTCGGGTGATACCGTAAAGTGAATTTTACATTTGCCGTTACCGGCAGCATATTGCACGCCCTCAACCAAATGTTCTTCAAGTGCCGTTACAGGTTTTTTGCCGTTAAAATGAAACAGCAACAATGCCTTTGGCAACGAGCCGTAACCAAGTCCGTTTTTTGTTTCAAGAAGTGCATTTAATATTTCAAGATGACTTGCTGTCTTTGCCGATTTTGCGGCGGGCAAATATTTTTGAAGTTCGCTATAAAACGGAAACTCTTTTAAATGCTCAAAAAATTCTTTTGCTTCGCCTGTCGGTGCGAAATATTCTGTTGTTGTTCGCAATTCGCCGCGATAAGCAAAAAGCGATTTAAACATTCGGGTTGCTGCACCCGAAGCAGGCACAAACTTTGTAATATCATACAGTACGGAAATGCCGTCATAAAAACGAACGTATTTTTTTATATCCGCCTGCGAAAAAGAGATTATTCCGCCATTTGGGATTGTTGCGGCTTTAGTGAGCGCGGCCGGCGGAAATCCTGTTTTAAATGCGGATATTTGCTTCGCCAGCATTTTTTCTGTGATGCCCTTTCTTTTTAGAAGTACAGCATCGGATGATGTTAATTTTTCCGTAACGATATTTTTTAAAATATACTGCGAAGATACAAAAAGATTTGCAAGGTAAGTAAATTGAAAAATTTGGCGTAAATTTGTCCGCTATGATACAGACGAACAATCTATATTTTAAATACGGAAAAAACAGTCCGTACATATTTGAAGATTTAAGTATAAAACTTGCAAAGGAAAATATTTACGGACTTTTGGGCGAAAATGGAGTGGGTAAAACCACTTTTTTACGTTTATTGTCGGGACTTCTTTTTCCGCAAAAGGGTGGGGTAGAAGTGTGCGGCTTTACGCCGCGCAAGCGTGAGGCTGCATTTTTAAGACAAATATATTATTTCCCCGAAAATTTGGAAATAATAGATAGAAATATTGTAAAATATGCTAAAATGTACGCGCCGTTTTACCCAAAATTCAACAAAGAATATTTCAATTATTGCATATCGGAATTCGGCGTGAATCCGAATATGTCTGTAAGTACATTGTCACAGGGCAACAGAAAAAAAGCATTGCTTGCTTTCGCGTTTGCATGCAACACGGAAATACTCCTCCTTGACGAGCCGACAAACGGACTTGATATTCCCTCAAAAACAATATTTCGCCGCCTGCTTTCGGAGATAAAAACGAGTGAAAAGATAATTATCATTTCCACTCATCAGGTACGTGAAGTAGAAGATTTGATTAACATGATTATTATTATGGAATACAATCAAATTCTACTTAACAATTCCATCAAAGATATAAAACAAAAATTTGCCGAAAATATTTTACCGAATAACGGTGTTGTTGAAAACGACAAAATAAATCTTGAGGCACTTTTTAACGCGGCGATAGAAAATAAATCAACATTTAAAAACACATTCCTGCAATGATAAAATATCTTCGATTTGAATTTATAAGAAACAGAACATCATATATTACACTCGCGGCAATAATGGGTGGTATATATTTTCTGTATTTGATGTTTTATAACTTCGTGTATCATTTAGCTGAAACGCAAATAATTCATGAAATCGGGACAAAAATAAGCGTACAACCGTTAGACATAAACAGTCTTTATGCGCCGTTTGCCATTCTGCTTTTTGTGTCGCCGTTTATGCTTTACAACCGTCTTTTTAATCCGGTACAGGGGGTATCTCTGACAATGTTACCTGTCGGGCAGGCAGAAAAATTTGCTGTCTTACTTTTGCAGTGTGTCGTAGTTATTCCATTAGGATTGACAGCAGTTCCGACTTTGCTGAATATAATTGTTTCGCTTGCAGGCGGTGTGCCGCTTACGGGACTTTGGACATCGGTTGGAAGTTTTTTTAGCGATTTGACAACGGCGGCAATACCTTTTCAGGCTGTAGCAATTTGGGGTGTATTATTTTTTCGCCGTCGGAAGTTATGGAAAACCATTTTAACGCTTTTATGTATTACAGTCGGACTGTCAATAGCAGCGTCCATAACAACGTATATATACTTTTCAAAACAGTCGGTGCAGCCGGCGGATTTTGATTTGATGAATTTATTACCCGAAAAAAGTACTGTAATGTTTGCGGTAACCGTTTTATTGTGGGCATGGGGATATTTAAAAATGCGGAGACAACAATTTTAAAAAATATAAATATTAAAACTTGTAAAGCTATGAAAAGATTTTTTGGGACAATGTTCGCATCATTTTTCGGAATGGTGCTTTTCGTTACCGTATCAATACTGCTGCTTATTTTCATTGTTGCGGGCAGCATGTCATCCTCCGAAAAGGGAGCAGAACTTAAAGATAATTCCGTTCTTGAAATTAATCTTTCGGAATTAATATCAGACCGTCCGGATTGGGATATTATATCCTCAATAAGTAACGCAGAAAATCCGACAAAGGGTATTGCTCTGAAAACAATTATTGACGCTGTTTACAGCGCAGGTGAAGACGATAAAATAAAGGGCATTATTATTGACGCAGGTGTTGCCGGCAGTCAATCAACTTCTACAATGCAGGAATTGCGTTGCGCCCTGAAACATTTTAAGGATTCTTCCGATAAATTTGTTTATGCCTACGGTAATGCGTATTCGCAAACAGGATATTATCTCGCAAGTGTTGCCGATAAAATTTATATGCAAAATGAGGGTGAAGTAATGCTTAAAGGAATAAATTTGCGATTGCAATTTTTTAAAAAATTGATGGATAAAATGGGAGTAGAAGCACAGATTGTTCGTCATGGAAAATTTAAAGGTGCGGTTGAGCCGTTTATCGGTGAGAAAATGAGTGACGCAAACCGTGAACAATATACACTTTTTGCAAATTCACTGTGGAATGAAATAGTCAAGGGCATTGCTTGCGGTAGAAATCTTTCAACGGAAAGAGTTAATGAAATTGCCGACAATCTTCTTTCTTACACGAAGGATTCGTTATTAAGCGCAGGACTTATTGACGGATTTATGGAGCGCAGTTATTTTGTCGATACGGTTCTGAAAGATATGAAAATCGTATCCATTGATAAATATAATACTTCAGTTACAAAAGAAAATAAAGAATCAAAAGACAGAATAGCCATTATTTATGCACAAGGTGAGGTAGGGATTGGTAAAGGCAGCACAAGCGAAATAGGTACCGAAAACATAAGCAATGCAATAAAAAAGGCAGCGAATAATAAAAAGATAAAAGCAATTGTTTTGCGTGTAAATTCCCCCGGCGGCAGTGCTCTTACATCTGATATTATTTATCGTGCGGTAGTTGAGGCAAAGGCTAAAAAGCCTGTTGTTGCTTCATTCGGTCAATATGCGGCAAGCGGCGGATATTATATTTCATGCGCTGCGGATAAAATTTATTCCGACCCGGTAACTCTTACAGGCAGCATAGGTGTTTTCGGATTGATTTTTAATATGGAAAAACTTTTTACCGACAAAATAGGTATTACTTTTGACGAAGTAAACACAAATAAAAATTCCGGCGCAGGTACAACAGTACATTCGATGAGCGAATATGAAAGAAGTGTTATTCAGAAAAGTATTGAAGATATTTATTCGGGCTTTATCAAAAAGGTTGCGGACGGCCGCAATAAAACAGTTGAATATATTGACTCAATAGGACAGGGGAGAATTTGGTGCGGTACGGATGCTCTGCGTCTCGGTCTTGTAGATGAACTCGGAGGACTTACAGACGCGATAAAGGGTGCTGCGGAACTTGCGGAAATCAGCGAGTACCGTATCAGCGAATATCCCGAACAAAAAGACGTAATGACGCAAATTATGGAACTGATAGGCGAAAATTCGTCCGTTAAAACGCAGCAAGAGTTATCTAAGGTATTTGGCGTTGAGGGTGCTGCAATATACAAAGCACTGACAGATGTACGGAATATGGGCGAGATGAAAGTGTATGCTCGACTGCCCTTTGGTACTGTTGTAGAGTAGTCGCAGATGTCATGCCTGCCGCAATTACAGGCTCTTGTTATCATCCGTATAACTCAAATTGAACAGGCAAAGTAAATGCCCATCCAGCCGCAATTACAAGATCTTGTTGCCGCTCGTATAACTCAAACTGAACAGGCAAAGCAGAATGCCCTGTTTATCGTGGTTGCAAGTTACTGTTGCCTCTCGTACAACTCAAAGCACCATTAACAGATACGTGCCGCAGCCGGCAACATAGCCAAGCAAGGCAAGAGGAGTAACGTATTTTAAATACCAGATAAAGTTAATCTTTTCCATACCCATAGCAGCAACGCCGGCGGCAGAGCCGATAATAAGCATACTTCCGCCCGTGCCTGCCGTATAAGCCATAAATTCCCAAAATTGATGATCAAGCGGAAAATCATACATTCCTATTGCGCCTGCAACAAGAGGTACATTATCTACAATACTTGAAAGCACACCGAGAATCATAGCAATAACATCGTATTTCGCCTGTCCCTCTATGGGCAGCTTTTCTAAATTTCCCGAAAGCATTGCTAAGTGTCCACACGCCTGCAAAGCCGCAACAGCGGCGAGAATACCAAGAAAAAACAAAATACTTGAAGTATCTATTTTGCGTAGAATTACGGCTACGGAAAATTGTCCCTGCTCTGCGATTGTACGTTTTCGGTTAAGAATTTCCGTTGTAATCCACAGCACGGAAAGCCCGCCGAGAATACCCAAATACGGCGGCAAATGAGTAAGCGTTTTAAATATGGGAACGAAAAGTAATAATCCTACACCCATAAAAAATATCAAATTGCGTTCCCAAATTTTCAGAGAAATATGTTCTTTGTTCACATCCTTTTGGGGACGGCTGACAGTTCCTTTCATAGTAAACGAAAGCACGATTAAAGGAAGCAATAAAGACACAAGAGACGGCAGAATAATCCCCTGCATAATTTGCAGTGTGCTTACTTTGCCGGCAATCCACAGCATAATAGTTGTAACATCTCCGATAGGACTCCATGCACCACCGGAATTAGCCGCAATAACAATTATACTGCCGAAAAGCCAGCGGTCTTTTTGATTGTCGATAAGTTTGCGAATCAGCGCAATCATCACTATAGTCGTTGTGAGATTATCAAGTACGCTTGACATGAAAAACGTAACAAGGGCGATTATCCACATCAGCGGAACTTTTTTTGTTGTTTTTATACGACTTGTGATAATACCGAAACCGCCGTGAGTATCAACGAGTTCAACAATAGTCATCGCACCGAGCAGAAAAAACAGAATTTCTGCTATTTCGCCCAAATGTTCTATGAGCGCGGTATGCGTGAGCCATGTGAGAAATGGCGTACCGCTATCCTGCGGATATTCGCTTCCCGCCGGTAGCGCAAGCGGGTTTATAAATGCGAAAAGTGTCCAAAGCAGAACACCCAGAAGCAACGCAAAAGCCGCTTTGTTTATTTTTAGCGGGTGTTCGAGGGCTATACAAATATAACCGAGAACGAACACAACAATCATTATTGAAAACATAGAGTGTGTTTTTAAAATTAAATTAAATTACAATTAAGTTGAGAGAATAGCATAAATATCCTCCGCCTGCTCATACCATTTCTCTCCATACTTGCGGATAAGCGGCTCTTTTAAAAAACGAAATACAGGTATTTTCTCTGCATCTCCAAGTAATACCGCGCTGTAGCAAATATTCCACCGAAAATAATTTACAGCATCATAATTTTCATGCTCGTCAATGCGGACAGGGAATAAATGACACGAAACAGGCTTTTGAAAATCTGTTATCTCTTTTTCAATATATGCTTTTTCTATTGCGCATTTTGATATTCCGTCAGTATCCTTGTAAAGATACGCACAGTCGCGACCGTTTATTATCGGAGTAACATAATGCTTATTTCGCACACTGCCTGTATCCGCAATGCCTGTCTGCTTTTCCTGAGTACTCCACAGTCCATCTGCTGCAATTGTGAGCAACCCTTCAACCGTCATATATTTTTTAAAAACAGGAGCGTATTTTTCAAGTAGCGGCAATTCATTTTCATCAAGCGGCGCACCGGCATCGCCCTCTACACAGCAACATCCGCCGCATTGCGCCAAATCGCAACAAAAATGTTCAGTAAAAAGTTCGTCGGAAACGAGTGTCTTGCCTATTGCATACATAAATTTATTTTACGCGCTTTCAGGCATTCTGCTTTTCATATTCTTGCATACAGGAAACAAGTGCCTGAACACTTGACAGAGGGCAGGCATTATAACAAGAGGCACGGAAGCCGCCAACGGAACGGTGTCCCTTAACGCCAACCATACCATTATCTTTCATGTACTGGAGAAATTCCTGTTCTTTTTCTTTGTATTTGTCTTCCATTACAAAACAAATATTCATCAGCGAACGGTCTTCTTTGTTGCTCACAGTCCCCTTAAACATTGGATTGCGGTCAATTTCAGAATAGAGCAAATCTGCTTTTTCTTTATTCATACGCTCTATTTCAACAAGTCCGCCGATACTTTTAATCCATTTAAGTGTTTCGTACATTATGAAGATTGAGAAAACAGGGGGAGTGTTGAACATTGATTCGCCTGTAATATGTGTGCGGTAATCAATCATTGACGGCAGCGGACGGCTAACTTTACCGAGAATATCCTCACGCACAATTACAACCGTTACACCGGCGGGACCCACATTTTTTTGCGCACCGCCGTAAATAAGTCCGTACTTTGAAATATCAACTCTGCGGCTCATAAAGTCGGACGACATATCGGCAACAAGTGTTACAGGACTGTCCAAGTCTGTTTTTATTTCCGTTCCGTAAATCGTATTATTAGTGGTGATATGGAAATAATCGGCGTCTTTCGGAATACTCCATCCTTTGGGGATATGGTTGTAGGTGTCGGCTTTGCTTGAAGCAACAATTTCCACTTCGCCGAAATTGCGGGCTTCTTTACTTGCTTTATTCGCCCAGACGCCTGTGTCTAAATAAGCGGCTTTCTTTTCCAGCAAATTGTAGGGAACTGTAAAAAATTGCGTGCTTGCACCACCGCCGAGAAAAAGCACATGGTATCCGTCGGGGATACTGTAAAGTTCTTTCCATAGCGCGGCAGTGTCTGCCATAACAGGCTCCCATTCTTTGCTGCGGTGGGATATTTCAATTACCGACATACCTGTACCCGCAAAATCGCGGAGTGCTTCAATACCCGCTTCTACTGCGGACTTTGGTAAAATGCAGGGACCTGCATTAAAATTGTGGACTGTTTTCATACATTTATAATTTGTTAATTAAGGACGTAACCATTTTTATACGAATTTACGAAAAAACAGCCTCATTAAACTTAAAAAACACAAAAAATTTATCAACCTGTATGTAAATTGAAAAGTTTCATGTATATTTGCCAAATGAATACGACATTCTTACCCGCTCCGCTCGTAAAGGTACTCCGTTTCAACTTAATCGTACCTTGTGCTATTGCCTTTACTTTGCTGGTGCCTCTTGTTTGTAATGCCCAGAAAGCACATCGCGTATCGGGCGGAAATACAGGACCGACATCTGTGCCAAGCGGCGCAAAGGCATATCGTTTGCAGGAAGTTGTATCGGATAATGTGCAAGAATACAATCTCAACAAAGCGTATTCCCTGAACAAAGAAGCCGAAGATGAGAGTTATACTAATGAAGTGTTTGTTACTGTCGGAACGGCTATTCCGTGCGGTCCGTTTGCATCTCGCGCAGTTGAAAATGTTGTGCAGGGGGCTAAAGTCGGAGCAGCTGTTCATATAAATTATACTGCATGGTTTGTAAAATACATGGGAATAGGTTTTGATATTAACGGTGAATTTTTCGGATACGATTTTTCAAAAATCCCATCTTACACACCAACATCGGGAGAAATAATAACAAGAACGGTCAAAACAGGGTGGAATCTAATATTGTCGGGAATTTCGTTGCGCACAAAACTTCCCCTCTATCAAAACAGTGTATTTCTCACAGGACGTGTATTTTTGCATTACGGAATGATAAATTCCCCCACTTCAAAAGTTTCTTATAAAACGCAAACAGGTGTTGATGCTGATGAAAAGCCCCTTTATCAGAACGGTTCAACTGTACTTCTTGCACAATTTGTGTCGCATAAATTAATTCTCGGCGGCGGTGTAGGCATTAGGGTAAGGATAAAAAAGCGGCTCTATATTTTGGGTAATTTTGACTACGGATACACCGTTTCAAATAATACGAAAACAAAAATCACTTACAGTTATGCGAGAGATTTAACCGACGATTATTCAAGTTTTTCAATTGGGGCAGGTGTTGCGTATGCGTTTTAAATCAGACAACAATAATATGAGGAGAATATTTTTTTGCACAGTGCTGACAGTCGCTGCTTTCGCAGTGCAGGCGCAGGGAATGGATAAAGGACACCATATTGAATTTTACGGCGGGGCAAGTTTTCCTGTCGGTAATTTCGGTAAACCTCTTTTCGGATCTTCTCATTTTGAAAATGGGGAAGGGACGCTTGATTTTCATGGTGCAAAACTCGGTGCTTCCTACGGACTTGTTGCCGACTTTTATGTTATAAACGATTATATTGGTATTCTAATAAATGTTAACGCCGGCACACATTCATTGCAGGCGGCGGCGACGTATCCCGGTAAATATTTCTTTCCCAGCGGCGGAACTGCCGAATGGACAACATCTGCAAGTGGCAGCTGGCATTCTATTCAGGCACTTTTGGGAATAACTGCCCGTTATCCTGTTGTTGACTGGATGTTATTCACGGGGCGTGCCGCTATCGGATATTCGCATTTTGTTGTTCCGTTTTTCAGTGCAAGTATAACGACGCCGAATGGCTATGTTTACAGTAATACTTTAACAACTCCGTCTAAGGGCGGCTTTGGTTATCTTGCAGGCGTTGGTTTGCAATTCTGCATCACTTCTGCTTTTGGTATTCATCTCCGCAGTGACTACTGCGGTTCAAGTGCAATTTCTTTTAAGGGTGATAAAGCAGCCGTAAGCGAAATATACGATAAAAATCAGGATATAAACAAAACGCCTTTTGAATTTCGCGAAGCACTGCAAACGGTAAATATAAATATTGGTTTATCATTAGCATTTTGACGGCTCGGCTTCAATTACATTTTGATGACCACAAAACAGCGATATGACGGCATATTCAAATGGTTTGCGAAAAACAAACCCGTTGTACAAACAGAACTGAACTATCGCACCCCTTTTGAACTTCTTGTCGCAGTAATATTATCGGCACAGTGTACCGATAAGCGTGTAAATATGGTAACGCCGGAATTGTTCAAAAAATTCGGCACACCTGAGCGTCTTGCAGCAGCAGAGAGAGACGATGTTTTTGAACTGATACGCTCGGTATCTTATCCCAACAGCAAAAGCGAACATCTTATAGGAATGGCACAGGGCTTAATTGCACAGCACAATGGCAAAGTGCCTGCAACAATGGAAGAGTTGGTTGCACTGCCCGGTGTAGGCAGAAAAACTGCGAACGTTATTTTGTCAATTGTTTTCGGACAAAACACACTCGCAGTTGATACGCATGTTTTCCGCGTCAGCGCAAGGCTCGGACTTACGCATAACGCCCGCACTCCTTACGAAGCCGAAATGCAATTAGTAAAACATATTGCTCCCGACAAACTCTACAATGCCCATCACTGGCTTATTCTGCACGGACGTTATGTCTGCACCGCCCGCAATCCCCACTGCCTTGACTGCGGATTAAAAATTTGGTGTAAAAATGTTGTGTCTTTTTGCGGGGACGCTATGTCTGCACCGCCCGCAATCCGCACTGCCTTGACTGCGGATTGAAAATTTGGTGTAAAAATGTTGTGTCTTTTTGCGGGGACGCTATATCTGCACCGCCCGCAATCCGCATTGTCTTGACTGCGGATTGAAAATTTGGTGTGAAAATATTATGTCTTTTTGCGGGGACGCTATATCTGCACCGCCCGCAATCCGCACTGCCTTGACTGCGGATTAAAAACTTGGTGTAAAAATATTATGTCTTTTTGCGGGGACGCTATGTCTGCACCGCCCGCAATCCGCACTGCCTTGACTGCGGATTAAAAGTTTGGTGTAAAAATGTTGTGTCTTTTTGCGGGGACGCTATGTCTGCACCGCCCGCAATCCGCACTGCCTTGACTGCGGATTGAAAATTTGGTGTGACAATATTATGTCTTTTTGCGGGGACGCTATGTCTGCACCGCTCGCAATCCGCATTGTCTTGACTGCGGATTAAAAATTTTGGTGTGACAATATTATGTCTTTTTGCAGGGACGCTATGTCTGCACCGCCCGCAATCCGCACTGCCTTGACTGCGGATTGAAAGTTTGGTGTAAAAATGTTGTGTCTTTTTGCGGGTCAGATATACGATAAGGCTTAAAGGGGTGAAAAGGGGGATTGCGTACAGTGCGGTTTAATTCATCCGCTGTTGCAAAAATCAGGCAGCAAAAACGACTCTTAGAACATTAAACGCTGAATGTGCTACTGTTTCTCAAAGATTACAGGAAGCGAGGCGCATAGCCGAATTGCTCTTTGAAAACTTATCGCAGAAAGTTCTGCGGAAGACATTACAGGAAGCGAGGCGCATAGCCGAATTGCTCTTTGAAAACTTATCGCAGAAAGTTCTGCGGAAGACATTACAGGAAGCGAGGCGCATAGCCGAATTGCTCTTTGAAAACCCTTGAGAAGTGCGACAGGTTTTTAAATCCCACTTCAAAACACACGTCGGATATTTTTTTGCCGTCGTTGCGGATTTTGTCGTGCGCTGCCTCCAGCCGTTTTTGTATCAGCCATTTTTGCGGCGGCAGGCGGCTTACTTTTTTGAAATCGCGCTTGAAGACGGCAAGGCTGCGACCGGTGTACGACGCTATTTCTTCCAATTATATATTCTCAATAAATTCGCCGAAATGTAACACTTTGCGAATGTTACTTTTGTCAAATAGCAAATGCTCAAAATCCTGCGATTTGAGTTTTAAGTTTGTGTTTTTAGCCGTTTCCAACAATTTTTCTTTTAATTCGATGATGTTGTGAATATTGCATTTTACGCT
>JAIRNR010000085.1 GCA_031257915.1 Bacteroidales bacterium | reverse complement strand
TTAAACAATTGATTATAAGGCATTTATGAAGATTATTTTTGATGAAAATTTATAAAAATTTACGCCTATAATCCATTCATTATCAGCGAATTATCTCATTTAAATGCGTTGACCCTGCATTAACATCCGGGAAAAACGCATTCAAAATTCATAAATCATCGATTATTTGGTGTTTATAACACTTGTTTTTAATGAAAATATCCATGAAACTTTTTAATTTACACTCAGACGAATAAAAATTGGAGGGAGAGAATTTATAGGGGAAATTTATAAAAATTTGCGTTTGTAATTTATTTGTTATCAACAAATTAACTTGTTTGAATGCGTTATCCCTACATTAACATCGCTATAGATTTACGCAGCGCGGCTATAAAACGATCTACTTCCTGCAACGTGTTATAGGGGGCAAAACTTATACGAACAGTGCCGTTTATACCCAAATGCTTCATCAGAGGCTCGGCGCAATGGTGCCCTGTGCGTACTGCTATGCCTTGTTTGTCAAGCAATACTCCCACATCGTAATGGGAAATGCCTGCTATATTGAAAGAAAGTATGCTGCCTGCCGGAGCATGGGTATTCTGCGGGGGTGTAGCGGCAGTTGCAGCAGAGACGGTAAAGGCGGCGGGCGGCAGTCCGTAAATTTCAACGCCGTCTATTTGCTGCAACATTTCGTAAGCATGGGTGTAAAGCAGGCGTTCCTGTTCGGCTATACGTCCGAAGCCGACTTGCTGCAGATAGCGCAGGGACGCTGAAAGCGTCAGGGCATCGGCAACCGAAGGTGTACCTGCTTCAAATTTGTACGGCAGTTCATTAAACGTTGTGCGTTCTGCCGTAACTTCCCGTATCATCTCTCCGCCGAATTTGTAAGGCGGCATTTTTTCAAGCAGAGAGTGTTTGCCGTACAGTATGCCGATGCCCATCGCGGCGCACGCCTTGTGTCCTGAGAAAGTGTAAAAGTCGCAATCCAAGTCCCTAACGTCTGTTTTTGCGTGCGCCGCGCTCTGCGCTCCGTCCACAAATACTGCTGTGCCGTATCGGTGCGCCATAGAAATAATATGTTTCAAAGGCATTGCAACACCTGTAACATTGTGGACAGAAGCAATTGCAAGTATTTTCACTCCCCGTTTCAATTCATCTTCAAGCATCGCCATATCTAAAACTCCCTGACGTGAAACAGGTATCACCACAAGCGAAGCACCTGTCCGTAAACATAACTGCTGCCAAACAACGAAGTTTGAATGATGTTCGGCAACGGTAACGGCAATTCTGCCGCCCTTACCGATGTCAGCACTGCCGGCGGTAAAATAGCACTGTGCAACGAGGTTTACTGCCTCTGTCGCACCGCTTGTGAAAATAATTTCCTCGCGCACGGGAGCATTCAGAAATTCACGCACACTGTCGCGCACATTTTCGTATGCTTCGGTTGCCCGCGCACTTAAACTATGTACTCCACGATGTACATTTGCGTTAAAGTGCAAATAATAATCATTCAGTACATCAATCACCACTTTCGGCTTTTGCGCTGTTGCGGCGTTGTCAAAATATACGCCGTCCCAGCCTGCAATAAGCGGAAAATCATCCCTTATATTCAAAACATCAATCATTGTTTTTAATATTTTTTTTCTCATCGCCTTTCTTCCTGTTCAAACGCAAATTTAAGACTTCCACGAATAATGAAAAGAATATTGCGAAATAAATATATCCTTTGGGGATTTCGCCTACTGTGTTGCCAACCACTGTCAGATGCGACAAATGTCCCGCTTCCATAAGCAATGCAACCCCTATTAAAATTAAGAACGACAATGCAAGCATTTGTACTGTCGGATGATTATTTACAAACTTACTTACAGGTGTTGCGAAAAACATCATTACCAAAACCGTAACAACAATTGCAGTTACCATTATCGTCATTGCGCCGGCATATCCGAACTCATTAAAACTTACCATACCGATAGCGGTAAGGACACTGTCTATTGAAAATATCAAATCAAGCAGGAAAATCTGCACAATAATCCACGTAACGGAAGCCGAGTGCGAGCGTTTTGCTTCCATTGTACCATCGCCGCGCACTTCAAATTTATGATGTATCTCCGTAACACTTTTATAGAGCATGAAAAGTCCGCCCAAAAAAATAATTATGCTCTGTCCGTTTACAGTGAGTGAAAACCATTCCGATGATACTGTGAAAAGCGGCTCCGTAAGCCGCATTAAAAGCGATACGCCAAACAGTAATACCACACGTCCTGCCATTGCGAGAAGCAATCCGGTACGCCGTATCATACTCTGTTTGTTTAAAGGTGCTTTGTCCGACATTATTGACAGAAAGACAATATTGTCAATTCCAAGTACCACTTCAAGAAAAACAAGTGTCAAAAGGGCAACCCATGCTTCGGGATTTAAAAAGACATTCATTTTACGTTAAACTTATTGTTATTAAATTGCTCCGACTGCCACACACACATATTTTGCAGTGAATCATAAATAATCATACAGGATATATTATTGCGGTCAATATAAGCAATGGCGGTATCTTTGTCCATACATGCAATAGCCGTTGCAAGAGCGTCTGCTTCCCATCCCGCAGAAGCCACTACTGTGGCACTTAAAATACCGTCGGAAGCCGGTCTGCCCGTATGCGGATTTATCGTATGCGAAAAGCGTTTACCATCTATCTCAAAATATTTCCGATAGTTTCCGCTCGTTACTATTGAGCAATCGGTAAGCGGCACTTCCGTTATTGTTGATTGTTTATCGCTTGCTGTTGCAGCCGGTTTTTCAATACCTATTTTCCATATTTCACCATTTGGCTTTTTACCGCTTGCGACAATCTCCCCTCCTATATCAATAAGAAAATTTTTATATCCGTTTTCAAGCAAAATTTCTGCAACAAGGTCGGAACAATATCCCTGCGCAATAGCATTAAAATCAAGATGTATTTGCGGTAAATCCTTTTCAACACAACCGTTTTTAATACGCACACGCGAATATCCGACATATCGGAGAATATTATTTATTTCTTCCTCACTGAAAAAATTTTTACTGCGTTTTTCCGCTGCAAAACCATAAAGTGAAACAAGCGGTTTTACTGTAATATCAAAATAGCCGTTTGTTCGTTCCGACATTATCTGCGATTTTTCAAAAAGGTCGGTAAAAAGCGGCGACACGTTTACATTTTCATTTCTGTTTACACGTACAAGCATGGACGAATCATTCCACAGAGAAAATGTATTGTCGAAAGTGTGCAGCAAAGCATTTACTTTACTTATAAGCAGTGTGTCTTCGTTTAGCGCAATATATGCAATGCGGAAATATGACCCTTGCGTGGTGCCGCTTATAAGAAACTGTTTTTGCTGTTGCGTACAGGACACTGCCGAAAGCAACACAAAAAATAGGAAGTTATTCTTCATAAGTGACAAACGAAGTTTCCGTTTCATACAGGACAATGCGTTTTAAATGCACTCTATCGGGTAAAGCCGATTTTAATAATGCTGCAAAATGTAATATTAAGTTTTCGCTTGTGGGCTGAAACGGCAAAGACAATACTTTGTCAAAATGTTTTTGCAATGTTTTTATAAGTTTCGTATCCGACGAAGAATTGAGCATTAACGCATGGTCAAATTTATCCAGTATCGTCGTATGTACAATTTTTTTTAGGTCGTGAAAATCAAGCAACATTCCATTTTCGGACGAAATCTCACCCGTAACCGAAACTTCAAGACGGTACGAGTGTCCGTGAATGTTTGCACATGCTCCGTTGTAATCTTTAAGAGCGTGCGCCGCTTCAAATGAGAATATTTTAGTGATTGAAAGCATTAGTTGTAAGTTTATTTACATTTTTCCTGCGGAGTACATTTATGAGCGATTTGCAGCTTTTCAATTTCGGCGGGTGTCAGATTTGTTAATGCGGATATTTCATCTATAGAGTCTCCCCGCTTTAACAGATTAAGTGCAAACTTTTCACGTTCTTCTTTACGACCTTCCTCACGACCTTCTTTACGACCTTCCTCACGACCTTCATACTTACCGTCCATAATGGCTGTCTCAATCTCGCTCATTCTAATACGTTCATAATGCACCATGCGGTCGTATTCACGCTGTTCACTCTCGGAGAGAGCATAGTATTTCAATTTTTCATTCGCCGATTTTAAACCTTTAGCATTGAAACCGTCCTCTATCTTGTAGTTCTTTAAATAGTAAATCCACTCATCTAACGGATCTTTCGCAATGTTATTAAATCTTGTTACATCTAAAAT
>JAIRNR010000083.1 GCA_031257915.1 Bacteroidales bacterium | reverse complement strand
TTAAACAATTGATTATAAGGCATTTATGAAGATTATTTTTGATGAAAATTTATAAAAATTTACGCCTATAATCCATTCATTATCAGCGAATTATCTCATTTAAATGCGTTGACCCTGGTGCCTGTGCACGGATTGTTCTAATTCTTGCAGCAAATTCTTCAACTCCCCCACGTATCTAATGCGGTATAATTATTTGAAGCAAAAATATTACGGCTAAAATAATACTTACAAGGTTTACGTCTTTGAATTTCCCGCTTACAAGTTTAAGAACTACGTATGAGATTACCCCGAATACGATACCTTGCGCTATACTGTAGGCAAAGGGCATCATAAATATAGTAAAAAACGCGGGAATGCCTTCCGTAGGGTCTTTGAAATTAATGTTTACTACAGATTGCATCATGAAAAAGCCGACCATAATAAGGGCGGGGGCGGTTGCCGCGCTGGGGACGAGCAGGAACAGCGGTGAAAGGAACAGGGACAACAGGAACAGGAACGCCGTCGATATATTTGTCAAGCCGGTGCGTCCGCCTGCCGCTACGCCGGACGCGCTTTCTATGTAGCTGGTAACGGTGGAGGTGCCGAGTGCCGCACCGGTAGCAGTACCTATGGCGTCGGCGAGCAGAGCTTGTTTAGCGCGGGGAATAGTCCCGTCTTTATTTACTAAGCCTGCCTGAGTCGTTATGCCTACAAGCGTACCGATTGTGTCAAAAATATCTACAAAAAAGAAAGTGAAAAATACTATGAAAAATTTTGCGCTAAAGACCATTGAAAAATCAAACTGAAACAAGAGCGGAGCGGCAGGGAGTTTTAGCGGCGAAAAGTTTTCAGGTATAACGGTAACCCCAAGCGGGATACCGATAAGAGTTGTCAGCAAAATACCTAAAAGAATTGCACCGGGGACTTTTCTCACGAACAATATGGTGGTTATGATGATGCCTGTCAGAGCCACGAGCGGTGCTCCGCTTGTCAGATTGCCAAGCGACACGAATGTTGACTCGTTTCTTATCATAATGCCGGAATTTCCAAGCCCTATCATCGTGATAAAGAGGCCTATGCCTACGGCTACAGCCCGCTTCAGGTTTGCCGGTATCGCTTTGACAATCGCTTCCCGCACGTTAAAAAAAGACAGCAGTATGAAAAACAGACCCTCGCAGAATACGGCTGTAAGGGCTATCTGCCATGAATACCCCATGCCGAACACTACCGTATATGTAAAAAAAGCGTTTATACCCATGCCGGGTGCTAATGCTATGGGCAGATTGGCGGCAAAAGCCATAACGAGCATAGCGATAACAGATGCGATAATCGTGGCTGTAAAAACGGCGTCCGGCGTCATACCGTTTCCGATACTGCCTAACATTCCGGGGTTTACCGCAAGGATGTACGCCATCGTAAGAAATGTGGCAAGTCCTGCGGCTAATTCACGGCTTACCGTTGTGCCGTGTTCTTTAAGTTTGAATAGTTTTTCCATAATTTTTATCCATGTCCGCCATATTACCAACTTCGATACTGACTGCCTTTTATTGTTGCCATAACTTTTGTGTCATATTTCAATGATTATTGATGAGCGGCTTCTTCAATCATCCATTTTTCGCTCATTCTGAAAGCAGGAATGGTTTGTCGCTTTGCTTTGTTGGCAGCAATAGACGGTTTTATACCGTTCTTTTCCGCCCAAAGCGAAAGTGGTATTATACGTTTTGCCGTAAGTAAGGCAATGCGTTTATGTAGCGACTCCTGTAAAAGCAAAGCAAAAAGCGAGGTAAAACCATCGTATTTCATTGAAACAGGATAATTTACAAATAGCGGATAATAATTTTTGTGTTTATTTTTATTCTGAATAATAATCGGCGGCAGATTCAAATTTGATAATTGCAGATTGATCAACGCCCTGCCTATTCGTCCGTTGCCGTCGCAAAAAGGGTGAATGGTTTCAAATTCTGCGTGAAAATATGCAATTTTATCAAGAAATTCACGGTCTTTGCTTTTATTGTAATTATCCGTTAATTCGCTAATCAAATCAGGAATAAACAATGGATTCGCGCCCAAATGGTTGCCTACCCTCACCCACTCGCGCCCACGGCGAAAACGTCCGGCAATACTGTCGTCAATATTAGTGAGCAGGGTTTTGTGCATTGCGAGAATCAGTTCTACCGAAAGTTGTTGTCCGGGCTTTTCGAGCAGCATTTCGGTTATACGCGCCAGATTTTTTGCTTCGTAAATCTCACGAACATTGATTTTGCGTTTCAGTTCACCGTTTGCAAGAATTTTCTCGGTATCTTCGAGCGAAAGAGTGGAATTTTCAATGGCATTTGAATTATAGACCATTTCGGGAATTTCGGCTAATGAAATTTCGCGCAAAATATCCTCTTTACCTTTTGATACGGCATTGTAGAGTTCTATCAGTTCCTGTATTTTCTGTCGAGTTGTTTTATTCGGCATAACTTTTTACAGAGTAAAGCCACCCTTGTTGATGTTTTTTAAGTGCAAATATATGAAATATAATCGGTACATTCCGCAGGGTCAACGCATTAAAATTTTAATTCCCTTATTTACAGAGACCCTGTCACCATACATTATATCCCAAAGCAACGCATTTAAATTGTCTGTATTTTACCGCCTCTGTATTACACCCGCTCAATTAGTTTCAAGGCATTGAATTTACATCTTTTCATACAGTTTCCGCAAGCGTTGCATCTGTCGGGATATTTCACCGCAGCGTGTATTCCGGTCTCATCCTTTACCATTTCCAATACATGGTGCGTGCATATTTTGACGCAACGCCGGCATCCGCTGCAATTATCCTCAACAACACAGACGACTTTGTTCCTGTTCTTATGTTTACCGTATAAGTAGCCCGCAATCCACAGCAGAATCACAATTCCCAAACCGATATATACCACACTCATAATTTTATAATTTTACAAATTTACAATTTTCTAAAAACATGCTATTTTTACCATTTTGTCATAACTCTTTCATTTTTAGAATACGTTATAATCATTAGTATAGTAAATCGTACTATATTGATTATTAGATGTATTAACAATATGTCTTTTCAAATGCGTTTGCCCTTATAGGGGCAATGCATTGCCCCTGCCGTACCCTGTGTATATAGACAAATGAGTGATAAAAAAATTGTAATAAACTGAGAAAAATTGAAAATTTAGTAAATTTGTAATAATGACTTCTATTGCTACTCAACTTACCCATCCGATTTTTGATATAATCAATACAGTAGCCAAACGTGAGGAAATCGACGCTTACGTTGTGGGCGGATATGTACGCGATTTATTGCTGCACCGTGCAGACAACAATAAAGACATTGACTGTATGATTGTGCCGCCGAAGAATTACAAAGACAACGAACCGGCAGGCGTTTCATTTGCCGCTAAAGTATGTGACGAAATTGAGCATATTACGGGCAAACGCCCGAAATTAAGCGAATATAAAACGTTTGGAACGGCAATGTTCCGCTTTGAAGATACGGAAATTGAATTTGTAGGCGCACGTAAAGAATCGTACAGGGAAAATTCGCGCAAGCCTGCCGTAGAAGACGGTACATTACAGGACGACCTCAACCGCCGCGACTTTACTATTAACGCCATGGCAGCAGTACTGTACAGTACGAACCTTGCAGACGGCGACTTCGGCACACTGATAGACACTTTCGGCGGATTGCAGGACCTTGGCGACCAGATTATCCGCACCCCTCTTGATCCCGATATTACTTTTTCCGATGACCCTTTACGGATGTTGCGTGCAATAAGATTTGCTTCACAGTTATATTTTGATATTGAGCCTGAAACATTTGACGCAATTATAAGAAATGCCGACCGCGTAAAAATACTTTCGGCAGAACGCATTGCCGAAGAATTGAATAAAATTCTTTTAAGTCCAAAACCTTCTTACGGGTTTAAAATGCTTGATGTCAGCGGACTTCTTTCTCACATTCTGCCTGAAATTTCCGCACTTAAAAATGTTGATAAAATAGGTCCGCACGGACATAAGGATAATTTTTTGCATACGCTTGAAGTGCTTGATAACATTGCTTTCCCTACACGGGAGTGGGTAAAAAATCCGTCGGAAGTTTCTCATGCTTTATGGTTGCGCTGGGCAGCCTTGCTCCATGATGTTGCCAAGCCTGTAACAAAACGCTACGACTCCATTGTCGGATGGACATTTTACGGACATGAAATAACAGGCGCAAAAATGGCTGCTCATATATTCCGCCGTCTTAAATTGCCGCAGAACGAAACACTTGAATACATCAAAAAACTGATTAACCTGCATTTGCGTCCTATAATCCTTGCGGAAGATATTGTTACCGATTCCGCCGTGCGCCGCCTGCTTTTTGATGCCGGAGATGATATTGACGATTTAATGTTGCTCTGCAAAGCCGATATAACATCTAAAAATCGCGAAAAAGTTGTTAAATACCGTAATAATCTCACGCTTGTTGAGCAAAAACTTGTTGAGTTGGAAGAGAAAGACAAAATCCGCAACTTCCAGCCGCCGATTACAGGCGAAGATATTATCAAGCATTTTCATCTGCAACCCTCACCTGTTATAGGCACAATCAAAACTCGCATTAAAGACGCTATTCTTGATGGGAAGATAGCTAACGACCGCAAGCAGGCATGGGATCTTATGCTTGAAATCGGCGCGGAACTGGGGATATAATAAATTGCAGAAATATAATTTTACTCATGCCGCAATGCCGCAATCGGATCTAACGAAGCCGCTTTTTTTGCGGGGTACCAGCCGAAAAAAATTCCGGTAGCAACGCAAACCAAAAACGAAAGCCCTACTGACGGCAAACTGATTACAAAGGGCCAACTTAAGCCCATTGAAGCAAAATATGAAATCATCAAACCGAATAAAATCCCTATAATACCGCCAATCAAACTTAAAATAACACTTTCACATAAAAATTGAAGCAGAATATCTCTGTTTTTTGCGCCGATTGACATTCGCAATCCTATCTCCTTAATCCGTTCCGTTACCGTAACGTACATAATATTCATAATCCCTATTCCACCGACAATAAGAGAAATGGAAGCGATAGCAGCCAAAAGGACCGTAAGGAACCCTGTTACGGAAGTCATCATTTCAAGCATTTCAGCCTGTGTGCGAACTTCAAAGTCGTTGTCCTGCCCCACTTTCAGTTTATGTGTAGTCTGCAAAATGGCTTCTATTTCGTCTGTTGCCGCATCAGCCACGCTTTCCGACCTGGCGGAGGCAACAATCTGGTGGATATAGGTAATAGCCAAAATCCGCTTCATTACGGTTGTGTAAGGCATAACAACAATATCGTCCTGATCTTGCCCCCACTGGTTTTGTCCCCTGCTTTCCAAAACGCCGATAATCTTCATGGGAATTTTATTGAAACGAATCATCTTGCCTATCGGATTTTCGCCTGTTTCAAAAAGGTTATTAACTACCGTTTTACCCACTACGCATACTTTGGCGGAATTTCGGACATCGTCTTCCGTAAAGTTTATACCTGAAGCAAGTTTGTACATGCGTATTGACAGCAAATCGGAATTGCCGCCCTGTATTGATCCGACCCAGTTTTTAGAGCCGTTTACCAACTGCCCGCTTGCGCTGACAACAGGCGAAACGACACTCACATTTCCTGCCTGAGTGCGAATAGCGTCAACATCTTTTACGGTTAGCGTCTGCATATTTGTATTGCCCATACTTACACCACCGCGCCGCATATTGCCGCGCATAACCATAATCAAGTTTGTTCCCATTGAAGAAATCTGATTGTTTATGCTTTGCGACGAACTTTGCCCAAGACTGACCATCGCTATTACCGACGAAATGCCGATAATAATGCCCAACATCGTAAGAAACGCCCGCATCTTATTGCGCAACAAGGCTTTTCCTGCTATTTTTAAAAGGCTTAATATATTCATAACCAATTACTGATTTTCACTGCCCGGCAATGCTTCCAATGCCGCTTTTGCCGACTTTGTTTCAACCGCCGTATCTTTTACAACTCGTCCGTCCCGCAACAATATTGTCCTGCCTGTAAAGTCGGCAATATCAGACTCGTGCGTGACAAAAGCAATGGTAATGCCTTCACGGTTAAGATGTTGAAACAAATTCATGATTTCGTATGAAGTGCGGGTGTCAAGGTTTCCTGTCGCTTCGTCGGCAAGCAGGATAACAGGCTCATTTACAAGGGCGCGTGCAATTGCCACACGTTGCTGCTGTCCGCCGGAAAGTTGATTGGGCTGGTGTGTCATACGGTCCTGCAAGCCAACCTGCTCTAATGCGCGGATTGCTCTTTCGCGCCGTTCACGGTTGGAAATGGTATTGTTATAAAGTAGCGGAAGTTCAACGTTTTCCAAAGCCGAAGTGCGCGGCAGCAGATTGTATGACTGGAAAACAAAACCTATTTTGCGGTTTCGCAACGTGGAAAGTTCGTCCTTTGTCCGCAGACTGACTGCCGTTTGATCAATATAATATTCGCCGGAAGTAGGACGGTCGAGACACCCCATAATATTGAGCAAAGTTGATTTACCGCTTCCGCTTGTTCCCATAATACTTACAAATTCACCTGAAAAAATCGTAAACGAAACGCCTCTCAGAGCATGGACTTCATCACTCCCCACCCGAAAAATACGTTCGAGCTTTTCTATTTTAATTATTTCGTTCATAGCGGATTCTTATCTCCTGTTTCTGCCGGCCGGCGGTCTCGGCATTAGCGGATTGGCAGCCGGCATTTCCGATATGTTCTGCTCTCCCCGCGAAACGGACAGAATTACGTTACTACCCTCTTTCAATCCCTCGTTTACAATTACGTATGCACCGTCCGACAAGCCGGTTTTGACTTCCTGTAAGGCAATTCCTTCCGGCGTCTTGAGCCAGACACTCTTTTCAGAAACATCTTGCTGTTGGGGTTTCATTTTCAAAGAGGCAAAAACTTCTTTATCAGGCGTGAAATGCAGTGCTGCCGCCGGAATGGTCAAGCCTGTTTCGCTTTGCGTGACAATAGTAATGCTCGCCGTCATTCCGGGATAAAGTTTTTCGTCGGGATTGGGTGCTTCAATTATAACAGTATATGTTACAACGTTATTTGTTACAGTTGGTTGCAAACGAATCTGTTTGACGCTACCTTCAAAAATATCGTCACTGTAAGCGTCAACAGTAAAATATACAGGCTGCCCCAAATGTACGCGCCCAATATCTGCCTCATCTACATCGGCTTCAACCTGCATTTTAGTCAGGTCGTTGGCAATTGTAAACAAGGTAGGAGTGTTAAACGACGCTGCAACGGTTTGCCCGCGTTCAACGGCACGGTCAAGAATTATGCCGTCAATAGGTGAATAAATTTCGGCATAGCCCAGATTTACCCGCGCCTGATGTAAATTTGCCTTTGCGTTGGAAAGCGAAGTTTCCGCCTGCGCCAACCGATTGACGGCTTCTTCGTAAGATACTTCCGTAGCCGCTTTTGCTTTGTAAAGCTGCTCTGTACGGTTGAAATTTTGCTGTGCGTATTTCAAATCGCTTTCCGCACTTGCAAGCGAAGCCTGTGCCTGCGTAACACGCTCAATAAGCGTTGATTTATCAATTTCAGCCAGCAACTGCCCTTTTTTTACCTGCGAATTGAAATCTACAAAAATTTTCTCAATAACACCGGAAACCTGTGTGCCGACCTCAACTTTATCAACAGGCTGAACATAGCCTGTTGCCGTAACCGTGATTTCCACGCTGTTTTCCTGTACCGGCACAGTATTGAAGATTATCTCGCCTTTACCTTTGCACTTTACAAAACACAGCAATACGACAACTATTGATATGAAAATTGCACTCGCCAAAAGTATTATATTCCGTTTCTTCATATTTGATTTACATTTTAATTTCGTTTCCCATATATACATCTAAAATTTTACGTTTCAGAATAAATTCGTATTTACTTTGAATATAATCGTTTAACGCGCTGATATAATCATTTTGCTGTTGCAGCAAATCAACCGCCGTAATTGAGCCTGCGTCAAACTGCGCCCTGTAAACGTCAAATGTCTTTGAATAGGCGTTTTGGCGAATTTTATTAGTCCGGTATTTGTTAAAGGCAAATAAAACGTTTTGATATTCGGTCGTTACTGTCTGCTCAATGTCAAGTTCGCTTTGTTTGCGGTCTAATTCGGCTTGCTGCAATGCGATTCGGCTTTGCTTTACTTTTGATATGGTGCGGCTGTTGTCGTAAAGAGGGATATTCAGCGACAAGCCAACCTGTTCGTTTAACCGGTCGGACAACTGCGTTCCGAATCCTGAAAAATTAGTATGCCCTGTTCCGATACTGCCGTGCAGGGAAATAGTCGGCAAATAGTTTCCTTTTGCCATACTTGTATTGAGTTTGGCAATATCAACGTTGTAAGTGCTGATTTTTAAATCGGGTAAAGTTTGAACCGCACTTTCCAAAACCTCTCCTATTGCCGGTAAAATCGCCATAGTGTTGATAGAAGCCGTATCGGGCGGAACGAGTTGCAGGTTTTCGCTTGCCGGCATTGACAGTAATTTTTTCAACGAAAGCAGGCTGTTATTGCGTGTGATTTGTGTATTGACAACGTTGTTGCGGTCGTTGGCGTATTGGGCTTCAAGCAATAGATAATCACTTTCAAGTATTTTTCCGAAAGTAAACCGCTCTTTGCCCTGTTTCCACTGTTCTTCACTTGCCGCAACAACGATATTCTGATATTTAAGCAGTTCTTCGTTGCCGATTACTGTGAAAAATGCCTGCAATATCTGTATAATCAATGTATTTTCATATTGCGAAGTTTGATATGAAGACATCTCTTTCCGCAATTTGTTTTGCTTAACGGTACGGCTGATATTCCCACCCTGATACAGGGTCATATTTGCGCTTAAACTTATGTTTCCGCCGAATGTTGCCGGATTATCCTTGCTGTTTGTCAGATTTTCGCTTGCGGAAGCACTCACCCCCGGCAGGTATTCCATTTTTGACTGCTTATAAACATCGGCCTGCGCCTGTTCCGACAACTTCATTGACTGCAGATTGTAGTTATTGGCATACGCATAATTCAGGCAATCTTCAAGAGTGAAAATAAGAGTGTCGGCAGTGGTATTTTGCGCCGACACAACTATTGCCGATATTCCAAAAACGATGATTAGAATTTTCTTCATCTTCTTTCTTCTTAAATACTTTTCAAAAACCTGCATATTGCATTTAAATACAATAAACTGCAAAGATATAAAAAGTCTAGAACTTAACGTTGCCGGCTTTTCCGGCAACAATTTCGGAGGCAACCGAGAAATTGACCGTCTGCCGGACATCGGCGGCAGAAGCGGCAATTTGCGCTGTGTAATCTCCCTGTTCTACGAGCCATTGAGCTGTGGATTCATTGAAAGAAGCAAGAAGCGAAGGAGTGAGTTCAAGTGTTATTCTTTGTGTTTCATTTGGCGCGAGAAGTTTGGTTTTAGCAAACGCTTTCAATTCTTTAGCAGGTTTTTTCATTGTTTTTGCAGGTGCGGCAACGTACAGTTCGACAATCTCTTTACCTGCAACCTGTCCGATATTTTTTACATCAATATAAATTTTATAATTTCCGTTTTTACCTGAAATTTTCGGATTGGAGTACTCAAATTCTGTATAAGAAAGCCCGTAGCCAAAGGGATATGAAACTGCTGCATCAAAGGTAGAGAAATAGCGATAGCCAACGTAAATATCTTCTTCGTAATTAGTGTAATCCACATTCTTAACAGGTTCTTTTTTTGCATTGTCGGCAGGGAAAATTACAGGCATTTTCGGTGCAGTGTAATCAAAGGGAAAATTTACGGAAGAAGCAACATCCATATAATTTACAGGAAAGGTCATCGGCAGTTTGCCCGACGGATTTATTTTTCCGGAAAGAATATCAACTACGCTGTTTCCACCCTCCTGACCGGGCTGCCAAGCCAAAAGAACAGCGTCGGGCAAGGTTTTCCAACTTGCCGTTTCTATAACGCCGCCAATATTAAGCACCACAACAACTTGCTTGTTTGCAGCATGATAAGCAGCCGCGACATTTTCTATAAGTTGATGTTCGGTCGTTGTCAGTGAAAAATCGGCGAGAGTGCGGTCGGCAAACTCGCCCGAATTGCGTCCGATTGTAATTAGCGCAATATCCGATTCGGCAACTGTTTTTGCAAGTTGTTTTTCGTCGGGCAGCAACTCGGCAGCGCGGATTTTGGGCATAAACATTGCAAAACGATTGTTGGGATCGGGTTTATTTTTTTCGTTTTCAGCTGCAATATGATTTTCATAAAGCGTTGAAAGTTCGCAGTTCAATTTGTAACCTGCTGCTGCCAAAGCGTCTTTGAGCGAAACCGTATATGCTTCATTTACATCTCCGCTACCGGTACCGCCCGAAATAAAATCATAAGAAGTAATACCGTATGCAGCAACGGTTTTTATGTTTTCGTTAAAAGGCAATGCGCCGTTATTTTCAAGCAAGACAATTCCTTCATTCGCACTGTTGCGCGTAATAAGGGCATGTGCTTTCAGGTCGGGTTTGTTGCCGAATTGATAATTTTTGAAGCGCGGCGACTGTACAATCAGGTTTAAAATCCGTTTTACATTGCGGTCAATATCAGCAATATCAAGCGTTCCGTCGTTTACGGCGGCAAGAATGGCGTCATACTGCTGCCTGGTACCGGGTTGCAGCATATCATTACCGGCTGCAACCTGCGCGGGTGCGTTTTTCCCGCCGAACCAGTCGGTCATAACCGCACCGTTAAATCCCCACTCGTCACGCAAAACAGCAGTTAACAACTCCTTGCTTTCAGATGAGTAAACACCGTTAATACGGTTGTATGAAGTCATTACAGTGCGCGGTTGCGCTTCCCGCACGGCAATTTCAAAACCTTTCAAATAGATTTCGCGCAACGCTCGCTGTGAAATGCGGACATCGTTTTCCATCCGATTAGTTTCCTGATTGTTAGCTGCAAAATGTTTAAGTGATACTCCAACTCCGTTACTTTGAACGCCGCGCGTTATTGCAGCAGCCATTTTACCCGAAATAACCGGATCTTCGGAATAATATTCAAAATTGCGTCCGCAAAGCGGGTTGCGGTGAATGTTCATACCGGGACCGAGAAGTACATCAACACCATATTCAAGCACTTCGTTACCCATTGCCTCTCCCACATTTTCAACGAGTTTCGTATTCCATGTTGAAGAAAGCATGGTTGCAATCGGAAAAGCAGTGCAGTAGTATGTTGCGCTGTCGTCCTCACGTTTGGGTGCAATACGCAACCCAGCAGGTCCGTCTGCCAAAACTATGGCGGGAATACCCAGACGCGGAATGGGGTAAGTTGTTCCCGCTGCTCCCGGAACAAGGTTCTTTGTTTCACCGACAACTGCGCTGTCGCCGCCAAAGCCTGCCATACCTGTACCGATAAGCAAATGGACTTTTTCTTCCAAAGTCATTGCCGCCAATACTTTATCAACATTTTTCCTGTTGAGTTGCAGCGTTTTGTCCGAATTGCAGGAAGACAGTACGATTCCTGCTAAAATTATTGAAATAAAGGATATTTTTTTCATATTTTTATCAAATTTTATTTAAACAGCATTGGTGCAAATTCCGACAAATAAATCCGCCAGTTTTTCCAGATATGTCCTTCGCCGGTTTCGTAATATTGATATTTATAGCCTTTTTCATCAAGTTTTTTACGAAAATCCGTATTTGCCTTGAACAGAAAATCAGTGTTGCCGATAGCAATCCAGTAGAGTTTAGGCTTTTTGTCAAACTGAATTTTCAGTTTTTCGTCAAGATTGTCGTAAATTTTAGACTGAACACCCTCACGCGGCATAATGGCTGCCGAATATAACCCAACATAGTCAAACATATCGGGATATTCTTTGGAGATATGCAGTGAATGGAAACCACCCATTGACAAACCTGCAATAGCACGATGTGATTTGTCGGCTTTCACGCGGTAGTTACTTTCAATAAATTTTACAACTTCGGGAAAATGTTCTTCAAATGCGCCGTCCATCCGCGTATCACCCATAAAAGAGGGTTTGTACATTCCGCGCGGTGATTCGCCCGGAGCGGCTTGCTGTCCTGCGTTGCCATTGGTCATCACAACGAGCATCGGCTTTGCTTTGCCCTGTGCAATAAGGTTGTCAAGGATTTGCGTTGCGCGTCCGAGTTCCGACCACGCATTTTCATCACCACCTGCACCGTGCAACAGATAAAATACAGGATACGATTCATTGCCCGCTTCGTAACCCGCAGGAGTATAAATGGTTATACGGCGGTCTTTTTGCAGCAAATCGCTTTGATACCAGCGGCGGGCAACTGTTCCATGCGGCACATCGTTCACTTTGTAGAGATCGGCGCGACCGCCGCCGATAATAAATATGTTCGTAACTGAAGCCACATCACGTATCATATACGGATTGTTCGGGTCGCATACTTTAACACCGTCAATTACAAAGGTGTATGAGTACAGTTCGGGTGCAAGCGACTCGGTGGTGTAAGTCCATACGCCTTTATCGTCTTTTACAAGTGCAGCCGAGCCGGGTACGTCCATTTCACCCATAGGTGTCTGCATTTTCTGAGGAGGCAGAAAATCTCCTGTAACTTCAATTTTCTGCGCTTCAGGTGCGAAAATTGAGAATGCGGCAGAGTTATCGGTGCCGATTACAGGCGAGGTAATATCACCACCGCCCCAAAGTGCTTGCTGGGCGCAGGAAATTGCGCCCGCAAGCATTGCGATTGATACAAAAACAATGAATTTTTTCATTTTATTACTGTTTTTTATTTTTAAAATATATATAATATTATTATTTACTGATTTCATCCATAAAATAAAGTTGCTCGCGAAACGGCAGCGGCGCGGATTTCACCTTATCGCCAAGTTCAATTACTGCGGGATTATCATCGTTGAAAACAGGCCACAGCGGTAATCCCTCACCGTTGGGATCTCCTGTTGCAGCGAAGTTTACCCAGTACGACGACATTATTTCTTCCAAACGGTAATCGGTGTCGGTAAACGGACGGTCCCATTTGTTTAAAGTATGCAGAGCGTAGCTAAACTCGGCGGAATGAAATGCACCGTAATTCGGTTCGCCCGAATGTACCGGCGGCACTCGCTTGAAATAATATAAATATGCTTTTGATTTTCCTGTTTCGGTTTGCATTTTTGCCCAAATATAATTATTCCATCCGAACGAAAGCACAGATAAAAGTTTCTGCGACTTTGCAACCTGTTCGTCGGTACCGGCAGGAAAAATCTCTAAAAATTTATCTACATTCTTTTCTCCATACTGCATTTCAACCATTTGCTTAAACTGTTCGCTGTTGACAGGAGGACCGAAAGAAACGCCGTCATCGGCATTCCAGCCTGAAATAAGCGGCACATCATTTTGTTTTCCCTGTGCAAATGTTTCGGAAACAGGAGGGATAACAACATTGTCAATCGTGATAGCAAAGCGTCCCCTTATTTTTAACAGTGAATCGGCAGGTAGCAGGCGCAAGTTTTTGACAGATATGTTTAACTCGTCGGTCAGTTGTTTGCCTGCTGTTTCGGCTTCCTGCAACGTTTGACCTAATGAAAGCACCTTGCCGAACATCCCGCCGCTTTGCGCTATTGCCCTGCTGAACAGACCTTTTGCCAAAGGCGAGACCATCAACATATTCACGCTGAATGCACCTGCCGACTGTCCGGCAACAGTTACTCTGTCGGGGTCGCCGCCGAAAGCACCGATATTTTCCTGCACCCACTTCAGGGCGGCTATCTGGTCAAGTATGCCATAGTTGCCCGATACGCCGTTTTCCGCTTCCGCAGACAAGTCGGGATGAGCTAAAAATCCGAATATGCCTAATCGGTAGTTAATCGTAACAAATATAACGCCTTTACGCGCCATTGCTTCACCGTCGTACAGGGGAACAGTTCCTGATCCGCCGCTGAAACCGCCGCCGTGAATCCAGACAATTACCGGAAACTTACCTTTACTTGTTTTGGCAGGTGTCCATACATTCAGATAAAGGCAATCTTCACTGACAGGCTTGTCGGGTATCAAAAATTCTTTTGACCAGCAAAAAAACGGCGTGGGTTTTCCCTGCATTGCCGATGCCGGAAGTGCAGTACATTCGCGCACGCCATCCCACGCAGCCGCAGGCTGTGGTGCTTTCCAACGTAACTCGCCCACAGGCGGCGCGGCAAAAGGAATACCCATGAATATTTTTACGGCACCATCGCCGGTAACTTTTCCGGATATAATGCCGGCATTAGTGCGTAAACCACGCACATCAATAATACTGCCCGCATCGCACGATATAAAAAAGAGCAGCATCGGTAACAATAAAGTTATTCTTTCCATAATTGATTTGAGTGTAATTATTCGTATTTCAAACCCTGTCGAGCCTACTGTGTAATTACAATATTCCCGACATAACTGCCCTCTATCGTTCCGCTTGCAGTGGTAAGATTGAATGAAAAACCGTTATCGGTAACAGTAACTGTGCCGCCTGTAACAACTTCTTCACTCGCCGCTCCATCGACAACATTGCCGACAAACGTTCCCATAAATCCTGTGCCAAAGAGCGAATTATAACCCGCTATACAATCGCCCACCTGCGCTGTTGTATTGTCAACCACATTGTATGTGCCTGCGGGAAGAGTACCTGCGTCACGGCTGAAATCAAACGAAATATATTGACCGCTGCCTTCGTAGGTGTAAGTTGGTCCCATCGATCCCGCTTCCACATTTACCGTAAGGTCAGGCGTTGCCACTTTAAGCGTAACGGTGTAGCCTGTCGAGCCGAATAAACTCAAATCCAAAGCCGAAGTTGAGAACAGATTGCTATGCGTCCCGCCGCTGTTGCCGCTACTGCCGCTAATAGTTGCATCAATGTAGTTAATACTTACCATATCGGTTTTGGGCTGTCCTGTGGTTTTGTCCACAAGGGCAATATTGCTGCTTGTAAACGTCAGTGTACCGTTATTATCGTTAATCGTTATATCGCCTGCGCTAATATACTCATTTTCGTCATCAATGAAAAGATATGAACCTCCCTCAATAACAGGTCCTTGATAAATTGAAAGGTCCAGATATATACCTTGCACTACTGCGCCATTAGCATCACGGATTTCACCACTGACAGGGTAAGTTCCCGAATAAGAAGCAATATCTTCAGCAGTTACAATTTCAAAATACGCTACCTTTAAACCATCGGAAAGCACAGTAAACTTGTTCAGTTGTGAGCCTGCAACAGGCGTATAATTCGTTCCGTCCATTGTCCATTGGTATGGTTTGTCTATCTCTACGGTATAAGTATAAACCGGCGGATCCTCTGGGAAAATCATCTCACCCGAATAGTTTACGCGGATGAATTTGCCGTCTTCCAAAGCCAGCACACCGGAAATGGTGTAATTGTCGCCGTCTTTGGTAACGCTCAGCGTGCCGTCGGTAACCTTTACGCCTGTTTCTGCGCCGTCAACAATATTGAAAAAACAGGTTCCCCAATTTTTGAACGTCTGCCCAAACATTTCGGCATCATAACCGGCAATATAATTGCCTGCTTTGGCAATTTCGTTAGACGCAATGTTGTATGCACCCGCTTCGAGAAAATATCCTTTTCCCACAAAATCAATGGAAATATAATTTCCTGTTCCTGTGTAAGTGTAAGAAAAAGTTTGCTCGTTATAGGCGGCATTTACGCCGTCCGTTGCGATTTTCAGCGTAAAGATACGCTTTCCTTCAAGTTTTTGTACCTGTTGCGCAAAAAGTTTTGTAAGTGCGTAGTCGGTTGGCGGCGGATATTTTCCGGTCATATCGTCAATCGGACTTTTTTCACATGCGGTAAACAACATTATTCCCGCCGTAATTGCCGCACCGAAGTATGTTTTCATTATGTGTTTCATTGTATTTATTTTTGCAAGGTTAATATGATGTTTTAGTTTTACCATCCGGTATTTTGCTTTATATTGGGATTAAGGGTGATTTCCGTCTGCGGGAAAGGTAACAGCCAGTGCATGTTGCTTTTAAAGCCAGCCGCTCCTGCACTGTTGAACGATTGATATGTTACCACTCCGTTAGACGGTAATGACGGCGTCCGTGTACCCTGATTTATCATCTTATCGGCAATACGCCAGCGGAGCATATCCTGATAACGTACACTTTCGCCACAGAGTTCCAACCGCTTCTCAAGCATAACATCCTCCATAGTTACCGAATTCTTGGGTGATAAGCCGGCGCGTGTACGCACTTCGTTCAGATAGTCTGCCGCCTTACTGCCGCCGCCTTTAACATGCGCTTCGGCTGCAAGCAACAGCACTTCGGGATAGCGCATAACACGGGAATTGTTGTGGCTTGCCATAAATCCGCCGGTAATAAATTCGCCATTTACTTTGCGGGTTTTCCACATAAGGGAACCTTCGCAACCATAAAGCACATCGGTAGGTTTTATTTCAAAGCCTTTTTCTATAAGCCGATTGTAAGATATAATACTTTGTGTCAGACGCAAACCGTTCTCACCTTCTTCGGCAACAAAGGCGTCGTACAATTCTTTTTGCGGATTGCAAAATCCCCACGTGCCGTTATAAATATCGTACTCCGGCGCAAGTGTCATTTTTTCGCTGCGCCAGCCTGTCATGG
>JAIRNR010000078.1 GCA_031257915.1 Bacteroidales bacterium | reverse complement strand
TCCCTGTGAGAACAGTAACTTGAAACTGATAACGTTGCGGCACAAATTCATTCTGTAGTTTTGGCACTTAACGCTAATATTTGGGAATGAAATAATCACAATAATAATCGTCTTAATTTGCAAGAATTTACAAATTTACGAATTATTTTGATTTTTTTTCTGACTTGAAAATCAAGAGCATCGGGGTCAATGCATTTAAATTGTCTGTTTTTGAGCAGTAAAATGAGAAAAACAGCATGTTTTTAGTATGGTAATACCTCGTGTTGATAAGGGATTAAGGAATTTAAATGCGTTGCCCCAGTGTCCGCACACAGTATTATGCCCAAAATATCATATATTTGTAATTATGGGCAGAGCATATTTTATATCAATCTTATTTGCGGCATTTTTTACATTTTCCTGTGGGGAAGGAAAGAACGAAAAAATTCTTTCACGCAGTGAGATGACCGATTTGCTTGTGGATATTTCTATTTCGGAAGTTCGGCTTCAACAGTACAGTGCAAAAAACTATAACCATGACACAATAAAAAAACAATCGGTTTTACTTTATCGGGAAGTGTTTAAAAAGCATAATACGACTTATGAGGCGTATCAAAGAAGTATAGAATGGTACATGGAGCGTCCGAAAATCTTTAAGGATATTTCAGAAAACGCGAATAAAAAACTTTTGAAAATGCGTGATAGCAGTGAGTAAAATTTCTCTTTCAAACATATCTGAAATCGGGGTGAAAAGGATTCTTGATTACCGCGAAATTTCCGAACGATACCCATATTGTTCGTGCGCAAAAGTTTTGTATTTACTTTCACTAAAAAAATTAAATGATTCGGATTATAATAAAATTTTGCCGCAAACGGCAATTTATGTTCCCAATAGAAAATATTTAGGATCACTTATAGAAAAAATCAGTTCCGCAAAGAAAAAATCCGACCGCTTTTTCAGTTTTACAATATCGGACGCTCTGTTTGGGCAACAGCGCAGACCTGTAGAAATAGAACCATATAGCCCGACTGTTCGTAATTCGGCTCTGTTTGGGCAACAGCGCAAACCCAATTCAACTCTACTCGAACAACAGCGCAGACCCATAGAAGTAGAAAGTGTCGTAAATTTGCTGCACAGCAAAAAAAGCACAACATCCGCAACCGATTCCTGTATAGATAAGTTTTTGAACAACCCGCAAGAGCATAAGCCGATAAAAGTAACAGCCGGCAAAGATTATTCACAAATTAAAATCGGCGACAGTTCCATTAAAGAAGATTTATCTTTCGGCACGGAAGCAATAGCCAGGCTTTATGCAGAGCAGGGCAATTCTAAAAAAGCCATTCGGATATATCATAATCTTATGAAAAAATATCCCGAAAAAGTTCTGTATTATTGTCATCTTATAAAAAAATTGTGAATATGATTATTATTAGCGTTGGCAATTTGGAGATGGGTGGAACGGGTAAAACGCCAATGGTAGAATATATCGTAAGAATACTGGCTAATTGCGGCGACAGCATACGGACAGGCATTGTTACGCGCGGCTACGGAAGAAAAGATAAAACGCCGCGTTTGGCAACGCTCACAGATACATTCGCAACTATTGGAGATGAGCCGGTGCAATACATACAGGAGTTTGGAAACAGTGTCAGAGTTTATGTTGATTCAAACCGCATACGCGGCATAAATGCTCTTTCGGAATTAAATGTAATAATTCTTGATGATGGTTTCAGACACCGTGAAGTAAATCCGGCATTAAATATTTTACTCACCACGTGGCAACGTCCGTATTTTAACGACTTCATATTACCTTTCGGACGGTTGCGCGGTTGTCGCCGCAGTGCCGAAAGAGCAAATCTTATAGTCGTAACGAAATGTCCGGCAGAACTTACGGAAAAAGAGCGGGACGGCTTTATTAAACGTATAAACCCGCATTCATCACAAAAAGTGTTTTTTGCAACATTGGAATACAAAATCCCGTCCGCCGCAGATAAAAACATAACTCTAATCACAGGCATTGCCCATTCGGAACCGCTTGTAAAACATCTGCAACAAAATAATTTCAACATTGTAAAACATTTGAATTTCCCCGATCATCACAATTACGGAAAAAAAGAAATATCTCAAATACAAAATATAAAAACGCCGATTTTAACAACGCAAAAAGACAAAACAAAACTGCCCGATATGCCAAACCTTTATGTTGTAAAGGTTGCACATCAATTTTTATTTGACGGCACAAAGCAGTTTGATGAAAATATTTTATCTTTGTTCAGACATTAACTTCTAAAAATATAATATCATGCAAAAAAACATTTTTGTCATATCTTTACTTGCTTTAATAACCTTTGCCGGTTGCAAGCAGGAAACATCAAAAACAAATGAAAACACTCCTGTTACTGCAGGTGATTTACGTATAGCAATAGTAAATACCGACAGTTTGTCCGCTAATTTTGATATGGTTGAGGTAGTGAAAGGAGAAATTGAAGCAACAAATAAAAAACTTGAAAATGATTTGCAACGTCAAATGACAACGTTTAGGGCAGATTACGAAAATTATTTAAAGATTGGTGCAACAATGACGCTTTCCGAACAGAAAAAGAAAGAAGCGCAACTTGAACAAAGGCAGCAAAACCTCGTTGCTTTGCAGCAGCGTTACAGCGAGCAGGCAGCACAGGTTCAAATGCAAAAAATGCAGGAAATTCAGGATTACATTTTCACATTTATCGCAAAATATAACAACGAGCACGAAAAATACAGTATCATTCTGCCGAAATCAATGGTCGGCGGTGTTCTTTATGCCGATCCGTCTATGGATATTACCGGTGAAATTATTGATGCGATAAACGCTGATTACAGTAAAAACCGTAAAAAATAAAACTTATCGAAACAAACGAACAATGTTTGAAAAAGAAGTTGTACTGCCGCTTATAAAGCAAGCAATAAAAGAGGATGTCGGTAACGGTGACCATACCTCCCTTGCTACAATTCCTGAGACGGCAACGGGAAAAGCGGTGCTTGTTGCAAAAGAGGAAGGTATTATAGCGGGAATGGATATTGCCGAACTCACATACAAAACAATTGATCCCAACACAGTTTTTACCGCGTTGAAACAGGATGGCGGCAAAATAAATATCGGTGACAGGATTTTTGAAGTAGAAGGATTGTCGCGCAGTATTCTGACAGCAGAACGTCTTTCCTTAAATTATATTCAACGAATGAGCGGCATTGCTACTCATACTTACAGATTAGTAAAAACCGTTAAAGAGTCGGGAAGTACAACAACACTTTTAGACACACGTAAAACAACTCCGAATAACCGTGTTTTTGAAAAAGCCGCTGTACGTATCGGCGGCGGCAGTAATCACCGGTTTGGACTTTTTGATATGATTTTGATTAAGGATAATCACATTGATTTTGCCGGTGGAATAACAAAAGCACTTGACAAGGTACGTGATTATTTGTCGGATACAGGCAGGCAATTGAAAGTTGAAATTGAAGTACGCACAATGGCGGAATTACAGGAAGTATTGGAATGGGGTGAAAAAAATCCGAACGGACTGCATCGTGTCATGTTTGATAATTTTACCCCCGACAGGTTGAAAGAAGCATTAGAAGTTACGGCAAAAAAATATGAAACAGAGGCAAGCGGAGGAATAACGGAAAAAAATCTGCTTGATTACGCAGCAACAAACGTGGATTTTATTTCCATTGGTGCGCTTACCCATCACATAAAAGCACTTGATTTAAGTCTAAAAGCCGAATGATAAAAGCAATTAAAAAATTGTATGCAAAGTTTGTAATACGTGCTGTTACGGTATGTATCTGCTTGTGTTATGCATTATTTTCGGCGAGTGCAAACGAATTTTCCACAAAGGCGGAAATAATAAATCCTGCAAGTGTGCCAAAGCAAATAATGAGCAATTTTGAATTTTATTATCCGGTAGCAAAAGTTATAAGATGGGAAAAAGAAAAAACAGCATATAAAGCGTATGTAATAAATGAAAAGATAAAAGAGATTGTATCGTTTGAATATGACGGCGACTGGATTAAGACAGAACAGATAATCTCAAAAGATCAAATACCGATTAGAGCAGATAATTTTATTAAAGAAAAATTTTCAATGTACAGCGTAGGCGAATGTTATTACGTTTCGTATTCAAACAGTTTTCCGTCATATCTTGTTTATGTACATTTAAAATCAAGCAGAGATTATACACGCCCGCTTCTTTTTGATATTGCAGGAATGATAAAAAAGATAGACGGACTTGAAGTAAGGCAGACAGGCGACATTACGGCAGACGATTATACTGAAAAAAAAGCAGACACGGCAACGGTGCGGCAAAAGCAGGAAACAATTTCCAAATCGGCAAATATTACTGCGGGAGAAAATGTTCTTCGCATTTCGGATATTATAATGAAACAGTTCAGCAGGCGATTTCCGCGTGCGGAAAAAGTTTCATGGACAAAACAAGGGCAAGAATTTATTGCAAAATTGATAAATTATGACCAGCAAATAGAGGCTGTTTTCCTTGAAAACGGAATGCAGGTTTATACTTCATATCTGTTTGATAAATATAATATTCCCGACCCGATTGCAGCATATTTTAAAAACGATCCGACAAAATATAAATTTGTAAGCGGCAAACGGGTTGTTTATGAAAGCAGGTATCGCCGCTCTGTCGTAGAGACCGCATCAGGTGAGAGACCGAAAGATTTTTATGAAGTAATTGTATCTAATCGTGTTCCGAAACCCAAAAGGATAGAGTATTATCGTTTTCGTTTTAATCAGACAGGGCAGTTTGAATTTAAAATGCCGTATGAAATGAATAAGTAAATGCAGCAGGTATGAAGTATAAAAATCTCTTAATACTTTTTGTCTTATTGCTTGTTACGGCAAGCGTTTCCGCACAGCGCGGCAGACGCGGCAGTATGAGTGCGAAAGATCAGGTTACTTTGCCTAATGGTCTGTCGTATTTGAACACAGATGTTGTTATCAAATTTTCAGATGGCAACACTCTTTATTGCGACAGGGCAATAATTGACAAGAAAACAGAATCATGTACGGCAAGTGGAAACATAAGAATAAAAACACGTCACGGATCAATAATCACAGGCAAAGCACTCGACTACGAGAGTTCAGGCGGAGTGATAAATATTAAAGACGATGTTGTGATGAAAGAAAAAGATCTCGTTATGAATACACCGTCTCTGCGCTATGAATCACAAAAAGATATTGCGCATTACAATCAGGGTGCGGAAATGGTTTCGGGCGATGTTATCCTTACTTCTTCATGGGGAAATTATAACGGCAAAACAGGACTTTTTAACTGTTACGACAGCGTTGTTGTTACACACCCCGATTACACCATTTACACCGATACAATGGATTACAGTAAAAGCGGATTTTCTAATTTTAAAGGTCCGACTGATATTATAACAAATGACCATACGATGTACTGTGAAAATGGCTGGTACGACAAGAAAAAAGAGCGTGTAAATTTGCGCACAAATGCTTATATCCAAATGAAAGACGGACAGCGTTTGTATGGCGACAGCATAAATTATTCTCTAAAGTCAAAGCATGGTGAAGCATTTCGCAATGTTTCCTATTACGACACATCAAGAAACTGTGCTGTTATGGGTGAATATGCCGAGAATAACGAGAAAAAAGGATATGCTTTTTTCAGCGATAACGCACACGGATTTATGATTGAGAAAGCGGATACGCTTTTTGTTTCGTCGGATACGATGCGTATATTTTATGATACTCATAAAGACGACAGCACAAAACATTCTCTGACAAAAGTAGAGGCGTTCAGGCATGTGAAAATTTTCAGAAATGATTTGCAGGCAATTTGTCAGGTTATGTTATATTTTCAAAGTGACAGCATTTTGTATATGGTAGATAATCCGACATTGTGGGCAAGCGGTTTTCAAATAGATGGCGACACTGTAAGAACTTGGTTTGAAAACGGTCATCCGCGCACAACTCTTGTTGGTAGAAATGCTTTTGTAACATCTCTTGTTCCGGGAAGTAATGCGCTGTATCATCAAATAAAGGGGCGTAATTTATGGGGGTATCATAATGAGGATGGCGAACTTTCGTCGGCAGAAGTAAAGGGTGGAAAAGTAGAAGCGATATACTATGTTATTGATGAGGAAAAGAACGAACTTGTCGGGGTGAATAAATCAGTGAGTAAAGTTTTAAAAATGTATTTTGATACAGGTACAATCAAAAGTGTGAACTTTGTTGAACCCGAAAGCACCGTGCTTTATCCGCAAGACCAGCTGACATTGCGCGAACAGACATTAAAAGGATTTCACTGGTTGGAATCATTGCGCCCAAAATCAAAATGGGATGTATATAAAATATGGTAACATCTGATTTACGCACCGCGCTCGCACCGTATATTATCGCACCTGCGCTGCCTGCAGTTTTGGAATGGCTTAACACTTATTCGGTAAATGTTACTTTTTCAGAGCGCAGCAGCCACACACTTGGTTATTACATGCGTCCTTACGGTTTTGGCGAAAAACAAAAACGTCATTATATTTCCATACAAATAAATCTCAATCCTTATTTATTACTTTTCGTCTTTGTACACGAATGGGCTCATTTGGTAGTACGCATAAAATACCCGCAGGCAACGGCGCATGGCAAAGAATGGAAAAGAATTTTTGCTGGACTGATGCAGGATTTTTTGCGTGATGATATTTTTCCGCAAGAGATTTTGCCGGCACTGAAAGCGTTTTTTGTAAAACCGACAGCAACAGTATCCCCTTCGTTAATCAATGTTTTTAACAGGTATGGAAAAAACCGTAAAGAATATATTGCCCTTTATGTACAGTGTCGGGAAAAAGGAATAATTCTGCCTGCTCCCAATACGCGCGGATAATCAATAATCACTGCTAAGTTCTTTTATCGTTTTGCGGTACGCCGAAAACACATCGGCGCGGGAAACAAAACCAAGATAGGTGTCTTTGTCAAGTACTGCAAAATTATAGTCGTTTGTATCAGACATTTTTTTTACAACATTTTCAATCTTTTCGGAAATATCAATTGTATATTTCGGCGAATACATAAGTTCTTTAACGTAGATTTTTTCATAATATTCGGGATGAAATATCAGTGTTTTCACATGGTCGAGAGTTACCACCCCCATAAATTTATTATTATTCTCAACTATCGGAAAGACATTGCGGGTAGAACAGCTTATGGCTTTTACCAATTGTCCGAGAGTATCATTGGGATGTACAACTGTGAAACTTTTCTCAACCAGATTACTTAGTGAGATTAGTGATAACGCCATAGCATCTTTGTCGTGAGTAAATAATTCTTTTTTTTCGGCAAGTGTTTTTGTATAAACAGAATGACGGTGAAAATAAACATTAACCAAATACGCACTCACCGAAACAAAAACAAGCGGGATAAAAAGGCGATAGCCGCCGCTGATTTCGGTAACAAGAAAGATTGCAGTAAGAGGTGCATGCATAACTCCGCTCATTACCGCCGCCATACCTGTAAGAGCGAAATATGCTTCCGGTAAATTGAGATGTAATGTTTCGTTCAATAACCGTGCGACAAAAAATCCAAGCATTCCACCGACAAAAAGAGACGGAGCAAAAACTCCGCCAATTCCGCCGCTGCCGTTTGTCAGCGACATTGCAATTACTTTTAAAAATATAAGCGCAAGAATAAATCCGAGAAAAATAAATGTATTATCCTGATATGGATAGTACCACGTGTTATTGAAAAGTACTTCGGTCTGTCCCTGCAAAATATAAGATATGAATACGAAGCCTTCGCCGTAGAGAGGCGGAAATAAAAAGATAAGTATGCCGAGAAATCCGCCGCCGATTAAAATTTTATTCCACGGATTTTTGTATCGTGCAAAAATACTTTCTGCTTTTTCGGATATTTTTAAAAAATATAACGACACGAAACCCGCTACAATTCCAAGTAATAAATAAAACCAGAGATTTCTAAATTCAAAATCGTTTTTCATTGAAAAATGAAAAAGCACATCACGTCCCATAAATAATGCCGTAACGAGTGCGCCGCTTACGGAAGCGATAAGAAGCGGTACGATAGACGACAGAGAAAGGTCTATCATAAGTACTTCAAGCGCGAAAACGATACCTGCTATCGGCGCACCGAAAATACCTGCTATTGCACCCGCTGCGCCGCAAGCGACGAGAAGAAGCATTGTGCGGTAATCAACTTTAAAAAGCCGTCCGATATATGAGCCGATAGACGAACCGCTTAACACAATTGGTGCTTCCGGTCCGACAGAGCCGCCAAAACCGATAGTAAGTGTGCTTGCAATAAGAGAAGAATACGTTTTGCTTTTCTCTAAGTTACCGCGCTTTTTTGCAATCGCGTACAATACGCGGCTTACTCCGTGGCTTATATTATCTTTGAGGATATATGTAACATAGATAAACGAAAGTGTTACACCGATAATCGGCAGAATTATAAAAAAATAATTTGTGTCTGACGGCTCAAAAAGATCTATAACAAATTCACTGCCGTAGTGAAGCATTGTTTTAAGCAATACGGCTGCACAACCTGCAAGTAATCCCACCATTATACTTAACAGTACGATGTCGTGTTTTTTTAGAAAGTTAAACGCACGAATTGCCTTTGAATTTTCTTGCAGTATTTTATGAAATGTTTCTGTTATCATTATTCAACTTCATTACGAACGTTAGGACAGCGACGGTAGCACCGACAGCAGCATTGGCAGCACGGCAGCAACAGTAACACCAACGGCAGCACGGCAGCAACAGTAACACCAACGGTAGCACGGCAGCAACGGTAGCACGGCAGCAACAGTAGCACGGCAGCAACGGCAACACCACCACCAACGGTAGCACGGCAGCAACGGCAGCACGGCAGCAACAGTAACACCAACGTTAGCACGGCAGCAACGGTAACACCACC
>JAIRNR010000022.1 GCA_031257915.1 Bacteroidales bacterium | reverse complement strand
AACCATGGCTGTCCGCAAGTTTGAGTGTATATAAAATCAATAGCGTCATCGTCAAATTTTTGTCCTGTTTCAGCAGTATGCTGGGCGTAGAGTTCCGAAATTTCGTCTTTTGTGAAATTAGTGAGTGTTAAAATTTCCGTTACTATATTAAATGGACTTGCCGAGCCGAGTGTTTCGCTGTCGGGACGTATTTTTGCCTTAAAATCGCGAATATTGCGCATGCCTACAAGGGCAACACTATGGGCAAAAGCCGAAAAACTGCGACTGTTATGCCCGTCTCGCAGTTGCCGCAAAAACACGATTAAAGTATTTTCGCTCAGACAGTCGGCTTCGTCGAAAAATATCACAAGAGGACGGTCAAGAGAGACGCAATAATCTTCAACGGATTTTTTTAATATTCCCGTGTAATCGTCAAAATCAATATTGGCTGCAAATGAAGAAGCATTGACAATTTTTTGACTTTCAAGTGCATCTTTCAACCGTTTAACTATTGCCGGCAAACCTTTTTCGGCATCAGTAACGCCCTGTAAACTCTCTAATGAACAGTAAACCGCGTAATATCGACCTTCGGTATTCAGTTGAACGGTCAAATCCTGAATAAAAGTAGTTTTGCCGCTTTGCCGTGCAGCGTGAAGTACAAAGTATTTTCCGCCGTCAATAAGCATATCAACACCCCTGATACGCTCTAATGAATCAATCATATAATGCCAGCGTTTTATACATGGACCGGCTGTGTTAAAGTCTCTCATATTTGCAAAATTATAATTTTATTTTCAAAAGACAAGCCATAAAAAAATAAGAGATGAAAAATTTTTCGCTCTTTCGTCAAAATCTCTGCATGAAATTTCACGAAAGTTGCTCCGAAACCCGGCAGGTACGACAGATATAATCAGCAAAACGAAATGTCCCGTATAATCTGCTTCAGGTTTTATATCTAATATTGAAAGTTCAATTAGAAAACTGAACATTGCAGCCCTTTTTTACCAAAATTTTGTTAACTTCGCGGCTCAAAAAAAATCATAAAAAAGTAAAACTTAAAAAATCTTAAAAAATAAAAAAAACAAACTTTATGACATCAGAAAAAAACAAAAATGTGTATTTATTCGGCGATAAAAAAGCCGAAGGTAAAGCTGACATGCGTAATCTCCTCGGAGGAAAAGGTGCAAATCTTGCAGAAATGAATCTCGTTGGACTTCCTGTTCCTCCAGGTTTCACAATAACAACCGAAGTATGTACAAAATATTATGAAATAGGACGTGAAGGCGTTATCGGACTTATTAAAAACGAAGTAGAAAAAGGTATTCAGCATATTGAAATCCTTATGAAATCCAAATTCGGCGATAAGGAAAATCCGCTTCTCGTTTCGGTTCGTTCCGGCTCGCGTGCTTCAATGCCGGGTATGATGGACACAATTCTTAATTTGGGTATCAATGACGATGTTGTTGCGGCTCTTATCAAAAAAACGGGAGACGACCGTTTTGCATGGGATTCCTACCGCCGTTTTGTGCAGATGTATGGTGATGTTGTTCTCGGAATGAAACCCACAAGTAAAGAAGATATTGATCCTTTTGAAGAAATTATTGAAGAAGTAAAGAAAGCGAAAGGAGTTAAACTTGATACGGAACTTACAACAGACGATTTAAAGGAACTCGTAGTCAAATTTAAAACAGCAGTAAAGGAACGCACGGGCAAGGATTTTCCTGTTTGTCCGTGGGAACAGCTCTGGGGTGCGGTTATGGCAGTGTTTGAAAGTTGGAACAACGACCGTGCAATTCTTTACCGCAAACTTAATGCTATTCCCGACGACTGGGGAACGGCAGTAAATGTTCAGGCTATGGTGTTTGGCAATATGGGTGTAACTTCCGCCACAGGCGTATGTTTTAGCCGCAACGCAGGTACGGGTGAAAATAAATTTAACGGTGAATACCTTGTTAATGCACAGGGTGAAGATGTTGTTGCAGGTATCCGCACTCCGCAGGAAATCACAAAGGAAGGTTCGCAGCGTTGGGCTTCCATGCAAGGCGTAAGCGAGGCAGACCGCGCAAAAAATTATCCGTCGTTGGAGGAAGCAATGCCCGAACTTTACAAAGAACTTTGGGATACTCAACACAGACTTGAACTCCATTATAAAGATATGCAGGACATGGAATTTACCATTCAGGAAGGTAAATTGTGGATGTTGCAGACACGTAACGGTAAACGTACAGGTGCGGCAATGGTGAAAATTGCGATGGATATGCTTGATGAGGGTGTTCTCACTGAGGAGCAGGCGTTGCTTCGTATTGAGCCGAATAAATTAGACGAACTTCTGCATCCTGTATTTACAAAAGATGCTATAGTGAAGGCGCGTACAATGGCAAAGGGTTTGCCTGCTTCGCCGGGCGCGGCAAGCGGCAGCATAGTATTTTTCGCAGAGGACGCTGAAACGGTTGTCGAGAAAAACCCGAAAGCGAAAGTTATACTTGTTCGTATTGAAACATCGCCTGAAGATTTAAAAGGCATGTATATAGCACAGGGTATTCTTACGGCACGCGGCGGTATGACTTCACATGCGGCTGTTGTTGCGCGTGGTATGGGTAAGTGCTGTGTTTCGGGTGCGGGAAGTATTGAGGTAGATTATAAAGAGCGTACTTTGAAAATGGACGGCAAAACGTATCATGAGGGTGACTTTATTTCTCTCAACGGTTCAACGGGACAGGTTTACGAAGGACAGCTGGAAACTCATGAACCTGAAGTCAGCGGTGATTTTGCCAAACTTATGGATTTAGCTGAAAGGCATACGCGCATGTATGTACGCACTAATGCCGACACGCCGCACGACGCGGCCGTTGCGCGTAAATTCGGTGCAAAAGGTATCGGACTTTGCCGTACTGAGCACATGTTCTTTGAGGGTGAAAAAATTATTCCCATGCGTGAAATGATTTTGGCAGAGGATGAGGCAGGACGCAGAGCTGCTTTGAAAAAACTGTTGCCCTTGCAGCGTGTCGATTTTGAAGGTATTTTCGCCGCTATGGAGGGACTGCCTGTTACTGTCCGTTTGCTTGATCCTCCTTTGCATGAGTTTGTTCCTCAGGACGAGAAAGGACAGGAAGAAATGGCAAAAGTTATGAATGTGTCTGTTGAAACAATTAAGGCTAAAGTTGATTATCTGCACGAAGTAAACCCGATGCTGGGACACAGAGGCTGTCGTCTCGGCAACACATATCCCGAAATTTCCGAAATGCAAACACGCGCTATTCTTGAAGCCGCGCTTGATTTGAAACAAAAAGGTATTGATGCGAAACCCGAAATTATGATACCGCTTGCAGGCAGCAAAAAGGAGCTCGAACTGCAAGTGAATATAGTTCGGGCGACTGCCGAAAAAGTATTTACGGAAAAAGGCGCAAAGGTTGATTATAAAGTTGGTACGATGATAGAAATTCCGCGTGCAGCACTTACTGCCGGCGAAATTGCGGAAGTTGCCGAATTTTTCTCTTTCGGCACGAATGACCTTACGCAAATGACGTTTGGTTTTTCGCGTGACGATATTGGTAAGTTCCTGCCGACTTATCTTGACAAACACCTTCTTCCCGATGATCCGTTTCAGGTTCTTGACCAAAGTGGAGTAGGGCAGTTAGTGGAAATGGGTGCCGAAAAAGGACGTAAAACACGTGCTGATATTAAACTCGGTATTTGCGGCGAGCATGGCGGTGAGCCGTCGTCGGTAGAATTTTGCCATCGCGTCGGCATGGACTATGTGTCCTGTTCGCCGTTCCGCGTACCTATTGCCCGCGTTGCCGCTGCACAGGCAGCCGTCAGGAAGTAGTTTTTAATATTGGTTTTATCATGATTGCGGGTTCAAGGTCGTCATTGCGTACTTGACCCGCAATCTCTTTTTAAAAAATTTACTAACTTTACATTCAATTATTTTAACATACATTTATTAATTCTAAAACAGTCAAACTATGAAACGAATTATTTTTGTATTTTCATTCTGTATTTTTTCAACAATTGCATTTTCACAGGACTATATTCCGGCAACCAATCGGTCGGAAGTAAGTACTGATAAGGATACTGAAAACAGGGAGAGACAATTATTTTCAAGAAAATTTATGTCTTTGAATAACAGTGAAGTTGCAGAATATTTTTTGATAAATGACAGGGATGGTTCCTTTTATCGGGATTTTGTAGAGGCAAGGAGATTACACAAAATTGGAAAGATATTGTGGATAACGGGCGTACCGATTACAGGAGTGGGTCTTTTAGCGACAATGTCTTATATAATGTATGAATTATCTCTTTCAAACATTACATTTTATCATAATCATAATTATGATTATAATTATAATTATAATTATAATTATAATTATCCTTTTTATCTGTGCCTTTCGGCAGTTACCATAGGAGGATGTTTGATAGGAGCAGGAGTGCCGCTTCACATAATAGGAAAAAATAAAATTAAGAAAATAAAACGTGATTACATCAGGAACTATATGAATGAACAGGCATATATTCCGAACCCTTCTGTTGATTTTGGACTTACAGGCAATGGAGTAGGGTTTGTGCTTAATTTTTAGTATTTGTTTAATTTTGTTCGTTGATTTGTATTCCGTATAAAAAAGACTTTGTGGATAAATAGTGTTTCCAAGTAAATGATGAGTTTGTAAATCAGTTTAAAAATATAATAAAAAAATAAATACTATGAAAAAAATTTTAACATTAGCATTTGCGGCAGCATTTGCAGTATCGGCATTTGCTCAGGACCAGACAATTAAACTTCCTGCACCATCAGTTAAAGGCGGATTGTCAATTATGGAAACACTCAGAAACCGTCAGAGTATTCGTGAATATTCGTCAAAGAAACTTAAACTGCAGGATTTGTCAAATCTTTGCTGGGCCGCGATTGGTATAAACCGTCCGGAGTCAAGCAAACTTACTGCACCTACTGCTATGAACAAACAGGAAGTTACGCTCTATTACATTGACCATAAAGGTGCGTACATATACAATGCAAAAAGTAACGCATTGGAACTTGTAAGTAAAGGCAATCATTATGACCTTGTTGTTGCGAAGCAGGATTTCGTAAAGGATGCGCCTGCGGTACTCGTGATAGTGTCTAATACAAGCGTTTTTGATCAGACATCTTCCTTATACGCATACACGGATGCAGGTATGGTGTCGCAAAATATTTCGCTGTTTTGTGCTGGTCATAAGATGGCGACAGTTCCCCGCGGCATGATGGACAGAGACGGTTTGTCAAGGGTATTACATCTGCGTTCGGGCGAAGTTCCTGTGCTTAATCATCCTGTTGGCTACTTGAAGTAGTTTGTTTGGTTAGTAGGAACCGATACTGTGCGTAGATACCACTCTGTAAGGGGTTACTTAAAGTAGTCTGTTTGGTGAGTGGTAACTTACAATGGAAAAAGTGCAGCAGCGTAATGGCTACTTAAAATAGTCTGTTTGGTGAATGGTAACCCTAAGCAGAAATCGTCACGTGTGGTGCATTGAGATATTACTAAAACTATTATAATTATGAATTATTTTGAGCAGATAAATGCCGACTTAAAAGCGGCAATGCTGGCACGCGAAACAATTAAAACGGAAACGTTGCGCGGAATTAAAAAAGAATTTCTTGAAGCGAAAACGGCGAAAGATAACCCAAGCGGTGAACTTTCGGACGATAAGGCAATCAAAATCCTGCAAAAAATGATTAAACAGCGCAGGGAAGCGGCTGAAATTTATCGTGGGCAGGGCAGGGTGGATCTGTACGATAACGAGATTGCCGAAGCAAGCTATATTGAACATTATCTTCCGGCGCAACTTTCACACGAAGAAATAGAAAATGCCGTACGTGCCGCAATTACAGCAACAGGTGCTGCCGATATTAAAGATATGGGTAAAGTTATGGGCATTGTTTCAAAACAGCTTGCAGGCAAAGCCGAAGGAAAAGTTATTTCGGAGATTGTTAAGACGCTGCTTGGCTGATTGGGTTGACAAAAAGACAGGCAGGATTATTATAGAGTAAATCTATGAAGCATGTCAATGTAAAAATCGGCGGAATAACGTTAGGACAGGGATACGGGGTTGCAGTGCAGTCAATGACTAATACTCCAACGTCTGACGTTGAGGCAACTGTTGCACAAATAGAGAGGCTTGCGGCGGCAGGTTGTGAAATGGTGCGTATTACGGTGCCTGCGCTTAAAAATATTGAACATTTTGCGCAGATTAAACAGAAGGTGCGCAGTGCGGGCGTTACCACGTACAACAATATAGCAATTCCTCTTATCGCAGACGTTCACTATCTGCCGGAAGTTGCTCTGCGGTGTGCGGAAATTGCCGACAAAGTACGTATAAACCCCGGTAATTATGTTGACCGCCCCGAAGACGTAAATACACCCGCTGCCGCAATGAAAGAGAAAATCGCCGAGCGGCTGCAACCTCTCACCGAAATATGTAAAAAACACAATACCGCACTTCGTATAGGAGTAAATCAAGGTTCTCTGTCAAAACGGATTCTATCGCAGGCGCAACAGTTGCAAAATCAAGCAGCGAACGCCGGCAGCGACCAAATATCAACCATAGATGTAATTAAAGAGCAAGCCCTTATACTCTCTGCCCTTGAATTTACGGATGCCTGTGAAGCACTTCAATTTGAGAATACCGTCTATTCAATAAAATCAAGCGATGTTACCGTAATGGTACATGCGACCGAAAGACTTTATAAAGCAATGCTTGAACGAGAAACGGTATATCCTCTGCATATAGGCGTAACAGAGGCAGGTAATGGGCAGGATGGGCGTATTATTTCCGCAGCAGGTATCGGCTCGTTGTTACTGCATGGTATCGGTAATACCATAAGAGTATCGCTTACCGAAAAGCCGGAGAATGAAATACCTGTAGCCCGCGCCATATTGCAGGCATGTGGTCTGGGCAGTTTTACGACCCGCTTTGTCGCCTGTCCTTCATGCGGACGCACACAGTATGATATAGAAACCGTATTGGAAAAAATAAAAGCGCGTTTTGGCAACTATCCGAATATAAAAATCGCTGTGATGGGCTGCGTTGTAAACGGTCCGGGCGAAATGGGCGATGCCGACTACGGCTACATAGGCGGCGCAAAAGGTGTTGTAAATCTTTATAGAAAAGGGCAACTTGTAAAAACCGGTATTCCCGAAAAAGAAGCGTTGGACGAACTGGAAAAATTGTTGTGAAATCAGCACATCAGCTAACGCGCTTTCTTTTTGTAAGCAAATCCTATATCAAGCATTATCTCAAAACCAAAACCGCTGTTTTTTGTGGACAGACTGTTATAAACAACACCCACTGCGGGTGTAAACACAAAGCCGCGGCTTGCTACTAACTGGTATCCTACGTCTGCTTTTGCGGTAAATCCGCCGGCAATTAGCCCCCGCACATAGTCCCTCATAAGTATAAAGCCTGTCATTGCAGCAAGGTATAAACCGTTTTTTTCTTTAAATCGGAACGGTACTGCCTCAATACCGCTCATCATCCCAAATCCTACTATATTTTCCTTACCGAAATAACCGACATCAAATTCTACAGGTATGCCGATATTCGGTGAAACGTACGGCACCCAGTCTGCGACAACTTCCAAGCCACCGGAGATAAAAAAGCCCATAATAGTAGCAGCGGGTTTAAATCTCACTGTTCCCGCCCATTTAAAATCATTAACAGGCATTTGCTTATTATGCTGTTTTTTTTCTACAATGATTTCCTGTTTTTGATTTTGACAGAAAACGCTGCTTAATGTACTTAACAATAAGACAAGAATAAAACAAATTCGTTTCATATTTATTATGATTATAAAATGAAAGTTCAAATGTACGATTAAGTTGGATAAAATGCAAATTTATTTGCATTTTTCCGACGGAGTACATTCATGAGCGAAGCGAATAAATGTACGATTAAGTTGGATAAAATGCAAATTTATTTGCATTTTTCCAGGGCAACCGCACCAAAACCATATATCATTGATTGTTAGCAGTGTGTTTTTCTGTGTTTTATAAAAATGCTATTTTGTATCTGCTAACAATCAACATCTTATGATTTTAGTGCGGTTGCCCTGTTTTATGTATGACAAACAAAATAATTATGAAAAAAACATTAAATTCGCAGAAGAAACATCTGCAAACAAAACAGAAGAAAATGCCAAACGCCAGAACACTAATCTCTCTTGACTGGGCAATGAAGAAAATCCTTCGCAACAAAGCCAACTTTGATATTCTTGAAGGGTTTTTAAGCGAACTTCTTAAAAGGGATATAAAAATCAAAAGTATTCTTGAAAGCGAGAGTAACAGGGATAACGAAAATGACAAATACAATCGTGTGGATATTTTAGCCGAAAACGAGAACAGTGAAATAGTTATAATTGAAGTTCAGTTTGCTAATCAGGTGGATTATTTTAAAAGGATGTTGTACGGTGCGAGCAAAGCTCTTATAGAGCGCATGGAGAGAGGGATGCCGTACAAAAATATTGTGAAAATATATTCTGTAAATATCGTTTATTTTCCATTAGGTGACGGCAGCGATTATGTTTATCACGGCACTCAATCATTTACCGGTTTACATAATGGGGATGTGTTAGAATTGACCGAGAAGCAAAAGAAGTTTTTTCTAAAAGAGAACATTGAAGATCTTTTTCCCGAATATTATATTTTAGATGTAACAAAATTTAATAACATCGCAAAAGACCCGTTAGATGAATGGATTTACTATTTAAAGAACTACAAGATAGAGGATAGTTTCAATGCGAAAGGGTTAAAAGCGGCGAATGAGAAATTGAAATACTACGCTCTATCCGAGAGTGAACAGCGTGCATACGACCGCATGGTGGATTATGAACGTATTGAGATGAGCGAAATTGAGACTGCCTTTATGGACGGTGAATATAAAGGTCGTGAGGAAGGTCGTGAGGAAGGTCGTGAGGAAGGTCGTGAGGAAGGTCGTGAGGAAGGTCGTGAGGAAGGTCGTGAGGAAGGTCGTGAGGAAGGTCGTGAGAATGTACGGCAAATAGCACTTAACCTGTTAAAGCGAGGAGACTCTATAGATGAAATATCAGCAATAACAAATTTGACATCCGCTGAGATTGATGAATTGCGGAAATTATCCTTGTTGTAATATCCCGCTTAGCTCATGAATATAGCACTACTCGGATATGGAAAAATGGGGCGCGAAGTTGAGCGTGCCGCCATCGCACAAGGTCATACAGTCACAGTCAAAATTGATAATGAAAACGACTGGCAGGCGTGGTTGAAAAACGGCTCGCAAAAAGTAGATGCGGCAATTGATTTCTCAACACCGCAAACCGCAACCGTAAATATTGAACGCTGTTTTGATTTGCATATTCCCGTTGTTGTCGGTACAACCGGCTGGAATACCGATATTGAACGATTAAAAGAGCGTTGTTTGCGCGAAAACGAAGCATTATTTCATTCTTCAAATTTCAGCATAGGAGTATATCTTTTCATTAAGACAGCAAAATTTCTTGCCAAAACAATGCCGTCAAGATACACACCAAGCATTAGCGAAACACATCATATCCACAAATTAGACAAACCAAGCGGAACTGCATTGACATTGCGGGCGGAAACGTTCGGAAAAATTACAGACAATACGGCTGCTAATATTGCCGTTGAAAACGTGCCGATAGAAAGTATCCGTGAGGGCGAGATAAACGGCATTCACACACTAAAATTCGCCTCAACGGAAGACGAAATTACCTTAACCCACACCGCATATTCCCGCGCCGGTTTCGCGCTTGGTGCAGTAAAAGCTGCCGAATTTCTGCAAGGTAAGCAAGGCTGGTTTACGATGAACGACATGCTTGAGTAAAAAAAACAGGCGGCAATTCAAACGAACTGCCGCCCTGTTTTGCATACAAAAAAAACACAACATTATCTAATTCTCATATTCGTTTGAGCTTTAATGGTTTTATGAGATATTTTCTTGCCTGTATCGGCAAAATTTCCTTTTGCACATTTTTCTGTTGTTACAGTTCGTTCAGCAACAACTATATCATGTTTTACTGACAGTTTGCCGTTAGCCGATTTTGCCTTGCGGGCAGAAGCACTTGCAGTTGATTCGGGTGTGAATTTTATATTCTCATAACCATCTACCCAACCACCTGCTAATTCACTTCTGATTAAATAACCTGTGCCGACACTTTCTGCTGTCGGTACCATATCACCACTCATATTAAATGTAAGTTCCATCGCGTCATCATCGCTTACCGATCCGGACGCCGTAAGCGTATAAAGCGTCATATCGAATGCCGTATTATCACCTACGAAATCAGGCAAAAGTTGAGGTGCAATAGATAAAGTACTTGCAGATGCATCAAAAGTTGCAACAACAGAATCAGCATAGTCAATACCAAAAATATAGAACTCGTTTTCTGTTTCGGATTCTACGACAGTAACACTCATATCGGCATCAGGGTAATCACTCCCAAATGCAGAAGGACCTGTTAAACGGAAGTTGCCGAGAAAGTCGGCTTTGTCGTAAGCAACAGCATCTTCGGAATAATAGAATGTCTCGGTAAATTCGCCAATAATGGTACCGTCTGAATAATGATAGACCAGATTGAATGTGTAAACAGAAACACCTTTGCTATTAACCGATACTGTTGATTCAAAACTATTGCTTTGCGACACAAGAATATCTTTGTCGCGAAATTTAAGTCCTGTTTCCCGACCTGAAACTACTGCAAGTTCGCTGCTTCCGGCAGTACGATAAAAGGCAAGTCCGTATCCACTCGCATAAAGGTCTGCAAGGTAGTACAAATCCTTATATTTGCTATCGGGTTTTTCAGGCTCTATATCTATGGCAACGCCGATAGTCTGTTCCCATTTCTCATCATAAGCAGAAGAGTGAAATTCGCTTACTTCACCTCTGATAAGAGTGTATTCAAGAGTGTTGTAATCAATCTTCTTTGTCGCTTCAAGATACACTTCTTTTGATGTGTAAATATACGTGGGAGTTCCACAAGGATATTTTCCGCCACTGTTATAAGCTGCCATACTCCAATAAAGCGAATTTTCCGGAAAAGTAATAACAGTACCTTCCGCATTAACACTGCCGAGCGGATAAGATTCAATATCGGAAGACATATCAGGATATATCTGTCCTGTACTGATAATGCCGTAGCTCCAGTCAACACCCGTTTCATACGGTGCCATTGAAACACTTCCATCTCCATTTATAACAATTTCCATAACCCAGTCCCTGCTGTCGTCAAAGTCGCCCGGATAATTAGTCGGAAGACCATTATAAATTCCATCTTCGTCGGGAACCGGCTCATAGTCTTCGTACGGCTCCGTCCATTCGTCAGGATTGTGCACATCATACACATTTTTAAAACGGTAACGCACAAGTCCGTCTATTGTTGCCTTTTCGGTTTCAATATAACAGGGAACAACATCCGTTCCAAATACCGAAGGAAACAGTCCGTCAACGATAACAAAGTCCGGCTGTTTTTCCCATACACTTTCTACTGTTGTAAAAGATTTGGTTTCTCCATAAGCAACTCCGTTACTGTTTTGGGCATACGACTTGTAGTGATATGTGGTATTGTCAAGCAGACCTGTTACGGCTATTTTAAACTCACGTTTGCTTGAATCTAACTTTACGGCGGAATATATCTTTAACCGGCTCTCGTCCGAGCCGCTGTAAAGACAAATACCCCAATCAAGCAATTGTTCTTCGCTCAAGACAGAGCCTGTAACTGTTGCTGCGTCATAGGTAATACCGGAAGTATCGCCCGTAACAACACCTGTGGGTACTTTTGACGGGTCAATAGAAGGGTCTTCTTTCAGAATATCCTTCTTACACCCTGTAAAGGCAGCAAGGGCAAATATCATTGCCGCTACTACCAATCCTGTATATGTAATTTTATTCATGTGATTATTTTTTATTACTTTGTTAATACTGCTGCTATTAAAATTTTGATTGCATTTACTCTGTAAAACTATTGATTATTGGCACCATCCGGAATATCGGGATTTTCATTTGTTTCCGATATGGGAATTTGGAAAATCCACCTCTTATCCTGTGCCGGAATTACTAACTGAGCAGAAGGAGGGTGATTATTGCCTGTATATGTTCTGTCAATACCCAAATTCAAACGCTTCAAATCAAAAGTAGAAAATCCTTCGCCCCAAAGTTCAATGCGGCGTTGCAAATGTACATCATCGACAGTTACACTTGTTAGATTCCAATTCGGATCACGTTTACTCATAAGAGTACTTAATGTCGCCGCCGCTGACGCGCCGTCGTTGTGTGCCTGCGCTTCTGCCTTTATAAGTACCATTTCACTTGCCCTCATATAGCAATAGTCCATAGTAAAAGCCTGGTCACTGCCGAATTTAAGTGTTGCATAAGGAAGTTGCCATGTTGCAGCACCTTCATCACAGGCACTTGACATGTCAAAAGTCGCAGGGTCTGTTTGAAACCATGTTCTGCGTGCATCTGTTGCGGAAATTTGTTCATAGAGTTTTTTATCAATAAATTTTGCAGAATAGTTTATACCTGCGTAGCCGGCGGCAAGATTTGATATATGTGAAAAATACGAAGCGTATAAAGTAGTTGTTTCCGCATTATGGTCAAAACCCCACATCCATTCTGCGTTGTTAATATTCATAAATCCGTCGCCAATAGACGAAGCAGGCATAACGTCGTAGCCGGCAAGTGCCAAATCAGCAGCGGTAATAGCCTCTTGCCACTTCTGAACAAGCAGATAATAACGTGCAAGAAGTCCATTTGCAACTCTATAATCAATAGCATTTTTTGATGTTCTCGGAGTTGCATGCTCAAGACATGCAACAGCAGTTGTCAAATCAAGCTCTATCTGATTAAGCACAACAGAAACAGGCGCACGTGCGGTAACATTTTCCTTGTCTTCATTTGACGCATAGTAGAGAGGAATGCCCGGCAAATCGGCACCGCCGTTAACAACAGGATAGACATGCTGATAAAGTTGTATCAGGTAATAGTACGCCATACCTCTAAGAGCAAAACATTGCCCGCGATACCTTAATATATCGGGCGACTCCGATTCGGCAGAAGTCATTCCTATTACCGTGTTGGCGGCAGAAACGACAGAATACATAAGTTGCCAATTAATTCTTGTGCGGCGATATGTTTTATCTCTGTCGTCGTGTTCATAATCGTAGCGAAACCACGAAAGCGGAGTTGCAGCAATATCCTGTCCCATCATATCTTCGGCAAATAGCACAGACATTAAGCCAAAATCATCATGTGCATCACTACCGGTAATGTCATAAGCAACCATAGTGCTGTATATGGCATCTACAAAGCCTGTGAGCTTTGAAGGGTCCTGCTCCATAACTTCCGTTGCCTTGTCGCCGGTAAGCATATCGGTAGGGGTTACATTTAAAAAATCCTTGCTGCAAGAACTTAAAAACAGCGAAACCCCAACAAGTATTGTAATTATTTTATATGTTTTCATATTATTATATTTTTTAGTGGTTAGAAACTAACATTTACACCTATTGAAGTCGTTCTTATTGCAGAATATATTCCAAGTCCGGTTGCTCCGGAAAAGGACTGACGCGGATCAAGCCCTTTACGGGCTGACTTTAGCCATACATTATCGGCAGAAAGAAATATTCTAAGCTTTTCAATATGTATTTTTGAAAGAATTTTTGACGGAAGAGAATATCCCAAAGTAATATTTCTCAACGAAAAATACGACGCGCTTGTAAGAAAGCGTGTTGACATGGAACCGCTATTCTGGTCGGCAGTAGATAATCTCGGAATATCCGTATTTGTGTTTTGCGGTGTCCAGCGTTGAAAAATATCTGTGCTCCAGTTTTGTCCCGAACCATTATTGTCGGCACCCATTAACTCTGCATATACCTCGTCATATACCCAACCACCTGCCTGAAATGCTGTCTGAATACTTAAATCAACTCCGTAAACAGAAAGAGATGTATAAAGTCCGCCATAAAAATCAGGCACTGCACTCTTCCCTGTTTCATAGCGTGTCGCATCTGCATAAACCGACGTTTTTTCTCTGCCTGTAATTTTTTCGCCTATAACATTGCCATCTCCATCCTTAATGTCTTCATAAATATCCTTATACCATAGAGAAACACCTGTTTTTTCGTCAACTCCGGCATATTCGTAAGTGTACCAGTCGTAGATAGAGCCGCCGAGTTTTCTCCAGTAACTGCCGGCAACATATCCGTCAGGATCTGTCTTGTCGGCAGGGAGTCTTGTGAGTTCATTGGTGTAATGCGTAAGATTAAAACCTATATCCCACTTAACATTTTTTGCTTTCACAACAGTTGCAAGAACATCTACTTCCACACCCATATTTCTCATATCAATCTGATTGTCCCATATCCAGGTCGGACTGCCCAAAGACGGCGGCAGGGGCTTTTGATACAGAAGGTCTTTTGTTTCCTTGATAAAGAAATCAACACCTAATTGTAATCTGCCGAATATACCTAATTCAAGCCCGATATTCAGGTTATTTGATTTTTCCCATGTTAGCTCGGGATTGCCTCTAAGAACCAATACCGGAGAAGCATTTGTTCCATCGCTAACCAATTCATACTGGTCAGTATAAAAGTTTGAACTGGACATCAGACTTAAAGCGTCAACATAACCACTGATGCTTATACCGTCATTACCCTGTGTACCGTAACTTGCTTTTAATTTAAGATTGTCTATCGCTTCCACGCCGCTGAGAAAATTTTCTTCGTTTATGCGCCATGCGGCACCAACGCTCCAAAAATTGCCCCAACGGACATCGGGTGAAAACTTAGATGAAGCATCTCTGCGGAAAGATGCGGAAACATAGTATTTGTCGGCATAGTTGTATTCCGCACGCGAAAGAATACCTTCAAGAACATATTTTGATTTGTACGATGTCAGTGAAGACATTGAGCCGGCATTTGCTAATTCGCCATTATCCGGATCATAAAATCTCATCTTGCTGCCGTAAAGATACGTGTTATCATTCACTTTTACTTCGTGTCCCAACAATGCCGATACTTCATGTCTGCCGAATTTATGGCTCCAGTTTAACAGTTGGTTTGCATTAAGAGCACCTGTTCTGTAAACTTCTTTTCGTCCCGAACCGCCATAAGAAACTCCATCCCCTACGGTCGGGTTTACATAGTCGGAATTCCGATGTGAGAATACGTCATAAGCAACATTTGCAGTAAATGTAAAATCCTTTAAGAAAGTTACGTCCACGTATCCGCGCGAGGACAGGTTGTCTTCATCGTAGGATGTTCCGTCATGTTGAAGTTTATAAAGCGGATTTTGCTGAGCAGCCCACAATCTTGTCGTAAGCGACGGCGCACCGTTATATACTTGCCCTGCTCCGAAATCATACATTTTTTTTCCATCCGCATCATAAAGGTATTCACCTGTTGCCAGGTCGTGCTGATAGACAGGATAGATTGGCGCTATATTCTGAGAAAAGAAAAACACATTTGAATAACCGGTACTTCCTTCCGGCTCAACAGGAGCATTTGAACCTGTTTTTGCATAAGCCACATTTACGCCCGCTTTTATCCATTTATTTATCTGTTGGTCAATTTTTGCACGCACATTAAAACGCTGAAAGTCGGAGCCTGCAATATACCCGCCGTCTTTAACATAGCCAAGCGAAAGATAAGCTGTTGTTTTATCCGTACCGCCGCTGACGTTCATATTATATTCCTGACGAATACCATTTGCAAACGGTTCTTTTAGCCAACTGTCCGTCCATAACAATTCATTTGCATTCGGATTTATTCTTCCCGTAGCGGGATCAATAAGCGAGCCATCAGGAATACCTTTATATACATTATATCCCAAACCTGTTTCACCATGAAGCAGATTTTGACTTGCGGCAACACCCGCATCGTAATATCCGAGCGAAGAAGAATAGCCGTTGCGCAGTGATTCCCACGCCAGCTCGTAATAATCGGCAGGATTTGTAACAACGCTGTATGGCGATACTCCTCTTGAATTGATGCCGGCGCGGACATCAACATTAACTTTTATTGTGCCGGAGTTGCCTTTTTTAGTTGTAATGAGGATAACGCCATTAGAACCGCGTGCACCATACATAGAGTTGGAGGCAGCATCTTTAAGCACACTTAAACTTTCTATATCCTGCGGGGAAATAGAACTTAAATCGCCTTCATACGGCACGCCATCAACAACAATAAGCGGCTTCTGACTTGCAGAAAGAGAACCTAATCCGCGAATACGAATGCTTGCACTTGAACCGGGCTGTCCTGTCGAGCTTGAAATTTGCACACCTGCAACAGCACCTTCAAGGGCTTTTGTTACATTTGATGTTTGCGATTTTGCAAGTTCGCCACCGCCGACATGAGATGCCGCACCTGTAAAGGATTTTTTTGTCGTTGTGCCGTAAGCCGTAACAATAACGGCATCCAAGCCAATGGCAGAAGAGCTCATTTTTACGTCAAAAGATTTTGCATATTCCAATTCAAGCTCCTGACTGCCCATACCTGTATAGCTAAATACAAGTACGCCGTCAGAGGGTGCGCTAATGGAATAATGCCCATCTTTGTCTGTTACGGTACCTACAAGCGGATAGCTGCCCTTGACCGTAACAGAAACTCCGGGCATGCCGCGATTTTCATCTGCATTCGTTACAGTTCCCTGTATCGAACGCTGTGCTTGTAACACTGTTATGCCCGCAAAGAGCATAAACACAATACACGATAAATACTTTTTCATACGATGATAATTTTGGTTTTAAAAATTTTTAACAGGTCATATATAAATAATTTTAATTTCGGTTTAATAATAAATGTGTGGTAAAATGAGGGAAAAAGAGAAGCGCGACTAATTGATTTTTTTACATTCATTACGTCTTAGAATCCTCTGTCGCGTTTTAAAGACGTAATGAATGCAAATAAAAATAATCTGTTCTTTTCGCATCAAAAGAGATAACATAAGATGCGATAAAAATTTAAAAGAAAGAGGACAAAATACCTTCACCCCAGCAAGACTTGCCGAAAGCGTTTGATTTGATATTCTGTGCCTGTACATATTCATAATTGCCGCGAAGGTAGTAATTATTTATCTTATTTGCAAACAGTATTTATACAAATAAGTGTTCAAAAAGATGTATTGTGCTGTTAATCTGCTGATTATATCTTTGTATCTTTTGGGTGATGTTTTGCTTTACAAGTTTATAAGGACAAAGATGAGGATGAAATCTTTATAATACGCACCCCTTTTTTAAACTATTACTTTTCTGATGGAACTTTCATTCTATACATATAAAAAGACCCTGCTCATACCGAACAGGGTCTTTAATTTAAGCGAACTTAAACATGTATTTTTAATGTAAGTTAAGTCCGACTGATGTTTATTACAAGTTTAAATCAGTAAATATTTTGGGTACAGAGAGGATTTGCATCAAGTTCGCTCTTCGGGATAAGCCAAAGAAAATAACCGTCAGTAGCGGGAATTGCCTGCTTAGCTGCTCTTCCGTTATGCTCATCTCTTTGACCATTACCACGACCACCTGCCGGAATACCGTCGCCCCAGCGTTTAAGGTCATAGTATCCGAATCCTTCACACCAAAATTCCATACGGCGTTGCAATTTTATTTCACTTATCACATCCGTAACAGCATTAACAAGTGCTGTTGCGTTATTGGTGCGGGCATTAAGCAATTCAAGTAAAAGTTCTTTTGCACCTGATTCATTGCCTCTATTAGCTTTTGCTTCTGCTTCAAGAAGCAACATTTCGGCACCTCTCATATAGGGAATACCAAAATCGTTTACACCGTCAAGAAAAAATTTATAATAAGCAATAATACCGTCTGAAGCAATCTTATCTACTGCCATGGGAGTACCGCTTGCAGAAGATATACCGTAGAAACGACTGTCGGATGTATCTGCATGGTCGAATAATTCCTTGCTCACGCCATTTTCATATCCCCATGCCTCAGGATACCCTTTGCCATTGGATATAAAGGAAAAAAAGTTTGCAGCTTTTTGATGTTCGTCTGCCGGTGCTATTGTTGCCCACATCCATTCATCATTGACCTTGTTAAAACCTGACCGCCATTCGCTCTTGCTCATTAACGGATAGCTTGTACGCGCCAAAGAAGCATAATAAGCAACGCTGTCCCACTGACGTGTGCAGGAATAAACACGTGCAAGAAGCCCCTGTACAACCGACAAATCTGCCATTGTTTTGTCGCGACGAACAACACTGTTGTTTGTGAACAATTTTTCCGCAAGCTTAAGGTCTGTTTTAATTTGCGTATATACTTCCGCAACGGTGCTGCGCGGCGTCGGTTTTATAGACAGAGTAACAATTAAAGGCACACCGGGTGAATTAGGATCGGTGTGATAAGGCTTTCCGTATGTTTGAACCAAACGATGATAGTAATGAGCGCGATATACTAACGCCTGCGCCTTGTAAAACGCCCTTTGATCATTATTTCCATCCTCTATTTCATCAATAAAAGAAAGAAGCTGATTAACGTTGTCAATCATCCTGTACGGATGATACCACGCAACATTAACGAATGGGGAATTATCCATTGTATGATGGAGTTCCTGTCCGACACCCCAGTATTGCTCATAGCCCATATTATCTGTTTCCGTAAAATCAAATGCAAGCGCATCAAGACAAAGGTCGGTGCTTTTTTCACCACCGGACATTTGATGTATTGATGCATTAGCACCGTCATTGGCAAAACGGTAGCGATTTGTGCCTGTTATAAGTATGTCGGCACCTGCAATAGATTTTAATGAGGAAACGGTGACAGAAGATGAAGGAACGGTGTTCAACCAGTCCTTACTGCAACTTGTTTCTATTATGGCTAAAAAAGAAAGAGCCGATAATATAAAGATTATTTTTCTCATAATGATTTATATTTTAATTCTTAGATTGATTGATTAAAACTGAATTTGCAAACCAACAGTACAAGTCTTCGTTGGATAAAACGTCGCACCACTCGGATCGCCATACGCATCATACCTGCTTCCCAACAAACTGACTTGAGGATCCAATCCTTTACGGGCAGAGAGTAACCAAAAATTATCAAGTGTTACATAGATACGAAAATTTGTCATCCTCATTTTTTTTAGGACGTTAGAAGGCAAGGTGTATCCCACAGTAACATTTTTAAGATTCAAATAGGAAGCACTCACCAAAAATCGCGAAGATGTTCTATAATTGTTGGCAAGCGAAGTTGCTGAGTTGTTAAGAATGGGAATATCGGAGTGGCTGCCTTCTTCCCATGATTTTAGTATATCCCTGTGCCAGGCCGTACCGATAGAACCACCGCCACCCATAAGAGCCGCATAGTCGTAATCGTAAATATATCCGCCGACAGAGTAGGATAAGATAACAGACAAATCAAAGCCTTTGTAATAAAAGTAAGTATTAAAACCGCCGTAAAAATCCGGTGTTGATGATTTCCCTGTAAAATAGTAATCAGCCTCTGTGTATTTGTTGTATTTATTACTCTTGTCGCCTGTGAAATTGTTCGCATTCGTTTTATCTTCATCACCATAATACAAAGCATTACCATTTTCATCAACTCCTGCAAATTCTTTTATAAAATACTCATAATAAGAGTGTCCTTCCATAATTCTGTGCAAGTCATTAGAAAGACCCAATGAATCAACCGGCGACATCTTTGTAATTTTATCTTTCCAGTGAGTGAGATTAAGCCCTACCGACCACTTTAAATCCTTCCTGTTGAAAATTTCATATTCGAGTGAAAACTCTACTCCATCGGAAACCATATTTCCAATATTTTTGGGGATAACAGATATGCCATTGGAAACAGGAAGTCGTTGATTGTAGATCATATCGGTATTGTTACGAATATAGTACTCAAAACTTCCCGAAAGACTCCTGAACAGTCTGAAATCAAGACCAATGTTGAACATACCCTGCGATTCCCATTTTAATTCGTCGTTATCTAATGATACATGAAAACCACCGTTGTAACTGCCGTTTTTATAATCCATCTCAAACAAGCCAAGGTAAGGATACAAACTGCGAGTACCATCGTTACCCTGCTGTCCGTAAGATGCTCTTAATTTAAGACGGTCTAACACTGTAACATTTTTCATGAAATTCTCACTTGCAATATTCCACGCTCCCGATACCGACCAAAAGTTACCCCAGCGCGACCCGGGCGAAAAACGTGAAGATGCTTCATATCTGTAAGTGGCGGCAGCATAATATTTTCCTTCATAATCATAATTCAATGCAGCAAAATAACCTTCCAAACGATGGTCGTTATGATAAGAGTTCATGCCGACCATATCCGTACCGAGAGCAAGTTCCCATGTTGTAAATGGAAACCCTTTGCGTGAAGCACTTAAATATTGATAATTGTAAGAATAATTTTCGTGTCCTGCCAGAACAGAAACGAAATGTCCGTTAAAAGTTCTTGCATACTGTAAATATTCTTTCAAGTTCCAACTGATACGTTTGCCGTTATATCTTTGGAGCATACCGCCCTCGTCGGCATATTCACCATATTTATCATTTAAATAATTCAGACCATAACTGCCGGATACATCAAAAGCACCGGATATATGGGCAGTAAGACCACCATAAATTTTTCCCTCAATGTCCATACGGGAATTAAGAGCTTCTGTCTGTGCGCCGGCGTAATCTAACGGCAAAGTTGCAACGAGATTATAATTCGGATAATATCTTCTGCCGCTAACACCCGGTTGCATACCATACTTGTTGCTACCGAAATCGTAAACAGGTTTACCGTTATCATGATACAAAATTTTACCCGTAACAGGGTCATGCTGATAAACAGGATATATCGGTGCCATAAGCCTTATAAATTCAAACGGATTGTTAATATCATTGCTGCCGTCACTTTCAACATTGTCGGTATTCTGATGAGATGCTCCGAGTGACAAACTTGCTTTAAGCCAGTTCGTGAATTGATTTGCAGTATTTATACGTGCCGTAAGGCGGTCAAAACCTGTTGACGGAACAATACCTGTTTCTTTCATATAAGAAACAGAGGCGTAAAAACTGTTTTTTTCATCACCTTTTGAGCCTGAGAAAACATATTCCTGACGATAACCTGTTTTTATAAGCTCATCTTGCCAATTATCATTCCAAAGAAGTTTGGCATTGGGGTTAAGTTTCCCTGTTAAGGGATTTAAGAGTTGGTCGTTAGCGACATTGTAGCTGTTATAACCGCCGAGATGATCAACAACACCGCCCGAACCATCATCCGTTAATCCCGATGCTTTATATCCTGCGTCGGATTTTGAGTATCCCTCCTCAATATATTTGTTGCGTAAGGCTGTCCACCACAATTCATAATATTCTTTTTGATTAACGCGGTCATATTCGGGAATACCACGTGTAATAACACCAAAGGTTGCTTTAAAATTAAAAATCGGTTTTTGCGAACGCCCCTGTTTTGTTGTGATAAGGACAACACCATTAGCACCACGCGCACCGTAAAGAGCGGCAGAAGCAGCATCTTTCAACACCGATATATTTTCAATATCTTCGGGATTAAAAGAACTAATGCTGCCATCGTAAGGCGAACCGTCAACAATATACAACGGCTCGTTGCTTGCATTAACAGAGCCGATACCACGAATACGGATATTCATGCCACTGCCGGGCTGACCGGAATTACCGGTAACCTGCACACCCGGAACAAGACCTTCAACAGATTTCGTAACATTGGCTGCCTGTGTTTTAGTAATAATGTTTCCCGATACAACTTCGGCAGAGCCTGTATAAGAGGCTTTGCTTACGTTGCCGAAGCCTGTTACGACAACTGCATCAAGACCAACTGCCAAAGAGTTCATCTCAATGTCAAACTTACTCGTTCCTTCAATCGGAAGTTCAATATTTTCTCTGCCCAAATGGCTAAAAACAAGAGTAGAATTAGCCGGAACATCAATAAGGTAACGTCCGTCATTATCTGTTATCGTGCCTATAGGAGGTACACTCCCTTTTACAATAACGGATACGCCGGGCAAACCCTCTTTGTTTTCTGCGTTGGTAACAGTACCTGATATGGTACGTTGCGCTTGCAGAGCTGCGAACGTGCTACATACGAATATACACACGCATAATAACTTTTTTTTCTTCATAAAAAAAATAATTAGTTAACAATGATTTTTATCTTGGTTTAACAAGTAATAAATAACAATCTGTTCACCCCGCATCAAAATAGATACCGGTAAAAACTTGAAATGGGTTAATCATGTATTGCAGAACAGTCTCTGTACGAGCAGGAGAATAGAAAATAAGGAAGTATGAACGTGAGAATAAGAACGATTGATATGAACACGAGAATAAGAACGGTCAGTATGAACACGAGAGTAAAGAACTTATTATCTTCACTTATCTTCATGTCAGCAAGATGCGCTGAACTGATTTTTGATAAATATATTAACTACTTATCTTATTTACAAGCAATATTTGTCCGTAATAATATAGAGAAAAATATATTATACTGACAGTAAGTAGATTATGCCTTAATGTGTTTTTTCCGAAAAAAACTCCATACATGTCAGGACGTGTCTGTCCGAAAATTGATAAACTTTATCAATACTAAATACTAAATAACACTTTTTACTTTAATATCAGGTCTTTAATGGGTGTTGTAACTTTTATTGCGGAAAACAGGAAAAAGTAAGTGCATCGGGCAATACTTTTTTTAGTTATTAGATATTAGATATTAGATATTAGTTATTAGATATTAGTTATTAGATATTAGTTGTAAGTTGTAAGTTTTTTGTTATTTGTTATTACATACGTTTTTTGTTTTATGTTCTAAAGTAATCCGCTTAAAATTTCATTCCATCCATTCTCTGCTTATAAAATCGAGCTGTTTTCGGCGCGATTTTTCGGCGGTTTACC
>JAIRNR010000046.1 GCA_031257915.1 Bacteroidales bacterium | reverse complement strand
GTTCTGGGCACAACGTAAGACCGGCGATGGAAGTCGGTCTTGGTGTTTAGACAGGGCGTAAATGCGCCCTTATGCCCAAGTGGCGGAATTGGTAGACGCGCTAGTTTCAGGGACTAGTTTTCGCAAGAAAGTGCAGGTTCGAGTCCTGTCTTGGGCACTCATAAAAACTGAAAGTGCTATGTCAAAATCAGAAGAAAAAAAAGGCGTTATCGTTAACGTAGAAGCAGCTGTTTCAAAAATCACATTATTCTTTGAAAAAAACAGCAAAATTATTTATTACATTGTTGGTGCAATTGTCGTTATAGTCGCAGGATATTTCGGTGTAAAGTACCTGTATATCGAACCGCAGGAAAAAGAAGCATCTGCCGAAATGTTTTTTGCACAGCGTTATTTTGAAAGTGACTCATTAAATGCTGCTCTCAACGGTGACGGACAACATTTCGGTTTCATTGACATTATTGATAATTACGGCATAACCGAACAAGCAAACCTTGCCCATTACTACGCAGGGCTTTCATACCTCAAATTAGGGCAATTTGACGAAGCGGTAGAACATCTTTCCGATTTCAGCACCTCTGAGCCGCTCGCTTATATTCTGTCGCGTCAAGCACTTGGCGATGCCTGTCTTGAACTTGGCGATACCGATAAAGCCATTGAAACTTATCTTAAAACCGCAAAGAAGTATCAGAATGATTATTTCACCCCACAAGTTCTTTTCCGTGCAGGAATCATTTACGAAAGCATTAAGTCGTACGGTAAGGCACTTGATATTTTCAAACAGATAAGAGAAGAATATCCGCAATCGCAGGAAGCACGTGATATGGATAAGTATATTGCCGAATGTGAGGCTGCACTGCAATAGGTTTTAACTTTGTTTCTGCCTTTTTCGTACCATGCGCAGGCTTTCGCAGACTGCATTGTAACAGGTTTTACCTTGTCTCTGCCTTTTTCGTACCATGCGCAGGCTTTCGCAAGCTGCACTGCAACAGGTTTTACCTTTGTCTCTGCCGTAAAGTTTCAAACAGCATTATTCCACACGCTACCGATACATTAAGAGATTCTATTTCGCCTTGCAGCGGAATACGCAGCGATTCGTCGCAAAGTTTCAGTAAATCGCTCGAAACGCCATCTTCTTCCGACCCCATAATAATAGCAAGCGGCTGATTCAAATCGGCTTCAAAATATGCTGTTCTCGCCTTTTCCGTTGCTGCGACTACATGCAACCCGCTTGCTTTAAGAAAATGTATTGTCGTCTTTAAATTTTCGCTGCGGCACACAGGCACACGCATTAAGGCACCCGCCGACGTTTTAATAGCGTCCTCACTAACAGGCGCACTTCCCTGTACAGGCACAACAACAGCGTCAACTCCCGTACACTCGGCAGTACGCACCATCGCACCGAAATTACGCACATCGGTAACTCTGTCAAATATCAACACTAACGGTACCCGCCCTGCCTCAAATGCTGCAGGCATCAAATTCTCCAAAGACGCATATTCCACCAAAGACACAAATCCTGCCGCCCCTTGATGGTTGCCGCCGGCGCAAAGACGCTGCAACTTTTCAGCAGGCACACTCTGAACAGGGATACCCGCCGCAACAGCAATCTTTTTCAGTTCCATAAATAATTCTCCGCCTGCCCCCTGCTGCATTAGCAGTTTCTCTACAGGACGACCGCTTTTAATTGCTTCAATAAGCGGATGAAGTCCGTAAACCACCTGCGGGTTCGGGTGGAAATTTCGTTTTCTATTACTTTGCATAATCATAAGAATTACTCATACCCCAACAACAGTTACTCCCGCCCTGTTCGCTCCATGCCGGACGTTCATCCCAAAGTGCTTTCCTGTCGGGACTGCGGCGGTATAAAGTTGTAAGACAGACCTGACTACCAAGCCAAGACCAAAGAAGGTCGGGACTAGTGTTGTAATCGTTCAGCATTTTTATTATTCAACAATAATCGTTAAATTTTACAAACAAATCCATAGAGACATCGCTTTGCAGCGCGACTTCGCCTTGCAAAACAATAATCATTAAATTCTACAAACAAATCCATACAATCTTTAGATACAGAGAAAGAGCCTGTGCAGAAATCATATAATGTATTTCAGGATTGCAATTTAAAATTGCTGCTAATTTACGAAAATTTGCATACACTGTCCAGGCGAACACATTAAAGTTGATACCTGATTTGCGTTTCTTGTCAAAAAAACTTAACTTTGCGCCTCATTTAAAATCACACAATTAAAATAAATTATGTATTTAACAGCAGAAAAGAAAAAAGAACTTTTCAAAACTTATGGCGGGTCGGAAAAAAATACCGGCAGCGTTGAAGGTCAGGTCGCTTTGTTCACAGAAAGGATTATCCATCTTTCGGAACAGCAAAAAACAAACAAAAAAGACATGATGACGAAGCGTTCGCTCGTCCTTTTAGTAGGAAAACGCAGAAAAATGCTTGATTATTTAAAAAGAAAGGATATTGAACGTTATCGTGCGCTTATCAAGCAACTCGGTTTGCGTAAATAAGTAAAATGGACTTTGAATAAAATCTATGAATGTAATTACAAAAAAATTTAATCTTCCCGACGGTCGGGAAGTTACAATTGAAACAGGTAAATTAGCAAAACAGGCAGACGGCTCCGTAGTCGTAAGAATCGGTAACACAATGTTGCTTGCTACTGTTTGCGCAAAAACCGAAGTTGGTGAAAATGTCGATTTCATGCCCCTTACGGTTGATTATCAAGAAAAATATGCATCCACAGGACGTTTTCCCGGTGGTTTTTTTAAAAGAGAGGCACGTCTTTCGGAATACGAGATTCTTATCTCACGCCTTATAGACAGGGCATTGCGTCCGCTCTTTCCGAACAACTTTCACGCAGAAACGCAAGTGCTTGTATATTTAATTTCTGGCGATATAAATACGCTTCCCGACGCTTTTGCCGCACTTGCCGCATCAAGCGCACTTGCTGTCTCTGATATTCCGTTTAACGGACCTGTTTCGGAAGTTCGCGTTGCACGTATTGACGGCAAATTTGTTATCAACCCTTCGGTTGAAGATCTTGAAAAGTCTGACCTTGAACTTATGGTAGGCGCAACTTACGAAAATATTTCAATGGTTGAGGGCGAAATGAAAGAAGTCAGCGAGGAAGTGATGATTGAGGCACTTAAAGTAGCTCATGACGCCATTAAACAGCAATGCCTTATTCAAAAGGAACTTGCTGCCGAAGTCGGGAAAACAAAACGCGAATATAATCACGAGGAAAACGACGAAGCACTTAAAGCACTCGTACACGAAAAAACATATCAGAAATGCTACGACTGCGCAAAAGAAAAAATTGCCGATAAAAAACTCCGCAGTGACAAAATCAATGCTATAAAAGAGGCGTTTATTGAAGATAATTTTACTGAAGAAACGCTTGCGGGTAAAGAATTTATGATTTCCCGCTATTTTCACGATGTTCACCGCGACGCTGTCCGCGATATGATCTTGAATGAAAATATTCGCCTTGACGGACGCGGACCGGAAGATATTCGCCCGATTTGGTGCGAGGTTGATTATCTCCCCTCTGCACACGGCTCTGCAATTTTCACACGCGGCGAAACCCAGTCGCTTAGCACCGTTACTCTCGGAAGCAAACTTGACGAACAAACAATTGACGGCGCAGTTATAGAAGGCAAAAACGACTTTATGCTTCACTACAACTTCCCGCCTTTTTCTACAGGTGAGGTTAAAGGTATTCGCGGCACAGGCCGTCGTGAAGTCGGACATGGCAATCTTGCACTCCGCGCTTTGAAACAAGTGTTGCCGGATAAAGAAGCAAACCCATATACAATCCGCGTTGTTTCCGATATTTTGGAATCGAACGGTTCATCCTCAATGGCAACTGTTTGTGCGGGATGTCTCGCTCTTATGGACGCAGGTGTTAAATTAACAAAGCCTGTTTCAGGTATTGCAATGGGGTTGATTACCGACACTGCCGCAGGTAAATATGCCGTATTGTCCGATATTCTCGGAGATGAGGACCATCTGGGTGATATGGACTTCAAGGTTTGCGGTACACGCGATGGTATTACCGCTTGCCAGATGGATATTAAAATTGACGGACTTTCTTACGAAATTCTTGCAAAAGCATTAGCACAGGCAGGACGTGGTCGTGCGCATATTCTGGGCAAAATGTTAGAAACGCTGCCTGAAGCGCGTGAAGATTACAAGCCACACGCTCCGCGTATTGTTCAAATAACTATTCCGAAAGAATTTATAGGTGCTGTTATAGGTAAAGGCGGTGAGGTTATTCAGGAGATGCAGCGCGAAACAGGTACCGATATTTCCATAGAGGAAGAGGACGAACTTGGCATTATTCAGATTGCAAGTTCCAATAAAGCAGGCATTGATCAAGCACTTGAACGTATCAAGCAAATTACGACAGTTCCCGAAACAGGTGAAATATATCACGGCACAGTTAAAACATTGCAGCCTTTTGGTGCATTTGTAGAAATTCTTCCGGGTAAAGACGCTTTGTTGCACGTTTCCGAATTGAGATGGGAACGTGTTGATAACGTAGAGGATATTCTTAAAGAGGGCGATAAAATAGACGTTAAACTTTTGAGTATTGATTCAAAGACAGGTAAAATGAAACTTTCTCACAAAGTTCTTTTGCCGAAACCCGAAGGTTATGTTGAGCAGGAACGCCCCGCCCGCCCACCACGCTCCCCGCGTATCGGCGACCGTTCGGACAGCCGTCCTCCACGCCGTGAAAATACTCCGTCTATAGGTACTCCCAAGTTGAAGTCGGAGTAAGATATTTCCACGACCTTGACGTCAGTCGGTCTTTGGGTGCTTTCAGGTTGAAGTCGGAATAAGATATGATATTTCCACGACCTTGACGTCAGTCGGTCTTTGGGTGTTTTCACGGAGTAAGATATGATATTTTCACGACCTTGACGTCAGTCGGTCTTTGGGTGTTTTCAGGTTGAACTCGGAATAAGATATGATATTTTCACGACCTTGACGTCAGTCGGTCTTTGGGTGCTTTCAAGTTGAAGTCGGAACAGGATATTATATTTCCACGACCTTGACATCAGTCAATCCTTGGGTGCTTTCAGGTTGAAGTTAGATGAAAGTTGTTTAAGGGTTTGTTTACCATAAACATAATCAGAATAAAGAACGTTTCGTTTAATCAGGGCGAGCAATGAATGCTTGCAGGCATTGCCGCTACGTAGAAACGTCGATTGAAAATCAACCTTTTTGTCAAGGCGTTTAACATCTGAAAACTGACAGCCGCAACTATTACATTTATACCGTTGAATACCGTTCTGAAAACCATTTTCAATTGAGAGTCTACTACTAAAAAAAGCATTTTTTTACCATATTTTTTAATTTCTTGTAAATTATAGTGTTTTTTAATGCGTTATAAAGATTTTATCCTCTTTTTTGTCCTTTAAGCCTAATTTCTTGTAAATTATAGTGTTTTCTAATGCGTTATAAAGATTTTATCCTCTTTTTTGTCCTTTAAGCCAAAATTGTTAAAAATGTTTTTTTCATAATAATGTTTTTTTTGTTAGTTATGGAAAATCTATACAGGTGTCTGTGTTATTTGGGTTACATCTTAACTCTCAAATATACATAAAATTTTGCGGATGTGATATTGATTATTTGGATTTATCAGATGGTTTTGAGGTGCAGGTTGATGGGCGGGTACGGGGGGCTTGTGTGGGGCGACCGTGCCTGTTGTGCAGTCGTACTACCAGCGACTGGTGTGGTTCCAACTTTGCCATTAGCGGCTTTTTGGTATCGCCTATTTCTTTGCCGGCATACAGGTCCTTTATTTTATACGTTTTTTCTTTCGAGAAGACGATTTCCTTACGGAAGAAATCATCAACGATGCGTTGTTCCGCATTCCAGTCGAATGTAAATGTTATCGGTGCTTTGGAGCGATTGAGGAAAAGCAATGCCCACTGGTCGCCAGCAAGGGGTTTTGCCCATATTTCGATGCTGTCGCTTATGGTTTTGTAACGGAAAGCCTGAATACCCAGCGTATCCTGATTGAGTGCAATAATGTCTTTATTGGTCAGGATAGCGCGTGTTTCTTCTGTCACCGTGCGAATGTCATTGCCCAAAATCAGGGGCGAGTTTAGCATTGCCCACAAAGCAAAGTGCGACTGGTTTTCGCAGTGCGTCAGTCCTTCATTGCCCACTTCCATCATATCCATGTCATTCCAGTGTCCAGGACCTGCCGCACGGCGTAGCGTGTCCTGGTTGCGTATGTCCAAAATTTGCAGTACGCCCCACGAACTCCACGCGCCGTGATCTTTTATGCAATCAAAGCAACTGTAAATGTCGCCTGTGGTGCGCCAACTGTGTCCCACAGGCGTTCCCCATTTCCACGGATTATTATCGCCCCATTCGCACATACTGAACAGCACAGGGCGCTTTGCCTCTATCAACGCCGTCGCCATGACCATATAGGCTTCGCGGGCGTAGGCTTCCTTGTCGGCTACATCGCGCAGGGGCGCGGTATTGCACCAATCGTATTTCAAATAATCTACCTCCCACTCCGCATATTTGAGCGCATCCTGGTATTCGTGCCCCTGACTGCCGGGGTAGCCAGCGCACGTTTTCCAACCGGCGCAATTGTATAAACCGAACTTCAACCCTTTGGAATGTACGTAGTCGGCTACGGCTTTTATGCCATTGGGGAATTTTTCGGGATGTGGTACTAAATTCCCTTGTGCGTCGCGCTGCATATCCATCCACCCGTCGTCAAGTACGATATATTCGTATCCTGCATCCTTTAGACCAAGCGTTACGAAAGCGTCGGCAATGTCTTTTATCAGCTGTTCGCTGATGTCTGTTGCAAATGTGTTCCAGCTGTTCCAACCCATTTGCGGAGTTTTTGCCAATTCATCGTATTTGAATTTCACTTGGAGCTGCGGCGGTGGCGGTTGGCATACGCCGCTCACTGCGACTGCTGCTATTGTAACTATTGTTAAAAGGATTTTTTTCATGATTATTTAATTATTTAATGTGATAATTACTGTTTGCTGCATTATATCCTGATTTTTAACTGCAAATTTTACGCATTTAATCCCTAACTTTTCCGCAAAATACGTAATATGTATTTGTATCTTATTATAAATAAACATATTATAAGTTTTAAAAAATTATTACATATTGCGTATTTTTATATTTTACGTAATTGGAAGAT
>JAIRNR010000082.1 GCA_031257915.1 Bacteroidales bacterium | reverse complement strand
TGAAATTTATTGAACTCTTCCCGTGTTTGCCTGTCCAAATCTTTGCGGTCAACGACGAAAAGACACTTTTCCACATCCGGGTTATCTTTCAATAGCGTAGAGGCTTTGAAAGAGGTAAGCGTTTTACCGCTTCCGGTGGTGTGCCATATATAACCGTTTCCGCGATTCTGATGAATACAGTTTACTATTGCTTTTACAGCATAAATTTGATACGGACGCATCACCAATAATCTCTGCTCACTCTCTATCAAGACCATGTACTTGCTGACCATTTCGCCTAACGTACATTTAGGAAGGAACTTTTCGGCAAAAGAATCTAAATGAGTAATCTTCTTATTTTGTTCATCTGCGTACCGGTAAACAGGCAAGAACTGTTCATCTGCGTTAAAATTGAAATGTTGGTTTTTGTTATTAGCAAAATAATAAGTATTGCTTTTGTTGCTGACAATAAACAACTGCATAAAACACAATAGCGAGTTGGCATAACCATTACCGGGAGCATTTTTATATTCCACAATTTGCTGTATCGCTTTTCGTGGTGATATTTCCAAAGATTTCAATTCAACCTGAACAACGGGAATTCCATTGATAAGAATAACCACATCATAGCGATGATGACTGTTTTCTGTATTTATCCTTAATTGATTAACTACTTCATATTCATTTTTGCACCAATCTTTAATATTGACTAATGTATAATGCAATGGCGTGCCGTCTTCACGCTGAAAATAATTTCTATCACGCAGTAACTTTGCAGCGGTAAATACATCGGAGCTAATGATTTCGATTTTAAGGCGTTCAAATTCATTGTCAGTTAACCTTACCCGATTAAGAGCCTCAAATTTTTCACGAAAATTTCTTTCAAGCGAATATCTATCGCGAATATCCTCACGATAAGTATATTTGAGATCTTCTAATTTTTTTATAAACTGTTTTTCTATTTGGGCTTCTTTATTCATGTGCAATTACTATAATAATTGTTTTAATTGTTCTGCATCGGGCAAAATATTTTTATATTTGTCCGGAAGCCTTGCAGCAACGGACGATTTATAGATAAAAGGTCTATTTCTATTTTGTCCGTTGATAACGGACGAATTTTTTCAGTTATCGGCTGGCGATTTACAAAAACATGTTTCCACATCTCATAAAACTGTCGCATTCGTTTTAAATTTATTGGCAAAAACCCTCGTAATTCAGGCAACTCCTGTTGCAATTGGTCAAAAACTTCTTTTATTTGATTCATTCGAGTATTCGTTATAAATCACATTTTGCAAATATAGTGAGAATTGTGAGATATAGAGTGTTTTTTCATGGATAACGCATTTAAATAAGTTAATTTATTGATAACAAATAAATTACAAGCGCAAATTTTTATAAATTTTCATTAAAAACAGGTGTTGTAAACGTATAATAATCAATAATTTATGAATTTTCAATGCGTTTGCCCTGAATATTGACCCCACCGCTTTGAGTGCTTTCAATTTTTTTTGTAATTTTACGATTACGAATTGGTAAACTAATTTACAAGATGAAAATATATCTCACATCAACAACAATCATCTTTACATTCTTGCTCTCCGCGCAGACAACCCTTATTAACACTTCGTTTGAGGATTATAATACAGGTAATTTGGCAGGACAAAATGGCTGGATATGCTCCAAAGGCAATGCAGTTATTAGCGAAGATGCAACTTATGTTAATTCCGGCAATAAGTCGGTAAAAATTACTGCTTCTGCCGGAGTACAAACCGACCATATTGCTTTTTCAAGCAGTCAGACAGGTATTGACGGTATTGTGTATATAGATTTATGGATAAAGTTTCCTGTTCTGCCTTCAGAACATTTTTCATTGCAAGGTTTTGACCTTACATCAAATTCCCGCAATGTGATGGTAGAGTTCCGCAACGACAGTAAATTGAAAATATACGATGGCAACAGTGGCGCAGATGTTCCGCTCAACAACCTTACGTACACAACAGAAACTTGGTATCGATTGTCATTTCTGATAAACAACCACACTCGCACTTGGCGTTTTGCTTTTAATGGCTCGGCTTTTTCAAAAGACCTTGCTTTCAGAGAGATAAAAACAAGTGCAATATCGTTAGATTACCATTCTCTACGCTTTACGCAATTGTCGGGAACTGCAGAAATAGCACTTGACGATTTTTATATTGGTGATTCTCATTTATCAGACATTGATTTCGGAGGGGGTACGGACACTGTACCCAATAATGATACAACAATCAACCCACCTGTTGATACGATAGATTGTTCGCAAAATGGCATTACGCGCAATGTATCTAACTATACGCAACTCAAGACAGCTATTCAGGCAATGAATCCCGGCGATATTGTGGAATTGGAAGACGGAATTTATTCAGGAAATGCAATTACCATAGATAGAAGCGGTTGCGCAGAACGTCCTGTCGTTATTAAAGCAAAAAATAAAGGGCAGGCAAAGATTCAGGGAAATCTGTATTTTACGCTGAAAAACGTTTCATACATCACTGTTGAGGGTTTAGATTTCAACATAAATCATCAATCCGTTATTTTTAAACTTGTAGATTGTTCTTACGTGCGGATTACCGGCAACAAGTTAAAAATGAATATCGACCAAAACGATTTGTCTGCTACTTCCAAATGGATTCAGATTGGCGACACTTGGGACGATTTGATTTCCAACAGTCATCACAACCGTATTGACCACAATTTTTTTGACGGTAAAGACGATGGCGGTGCATGGCTTGTGATTGACGGTGCGCATGGTTCGAGTCCGGGCGATGCATCTAAATACGACCGCATTGACCATAACCATTTCCGCAACAATATGCCTCGTGCTACCAACGAAAAAGAAACAATCCGTATTGGAGTAAGCGATCTTTCAATGTCTTCTACTTTTACGACTGTGGAATACAACTACTTTGAAAATTGCGATGGCGATCCTGAAATAATCTCTATAAAAGCATGTGACAATATCGTACGTGGAAATACTTTTTTTAACTCTCTTGGCACCGTTTGTCTGCGACACGGTTTCAGAAATACAGTTATCGGTAATTATTTCAAAAGCAATGGCAAAATTATTGACGGTAACGGCTGCGGTGGCATAAGGGTTTACGGCAAAGATCATCTCATTGTCAATAATTACTTTGAAAACCTTACCGGCGAAAAGTGGGATGCAGCAATAACGATTACCAACGGTGACGCACTCAACACATCAACTAATTACACTGCGCATTTCGTTCCGGAAAATGTTGTTTTTGCCCACAATACTTACGTAAACAACAAATCTGATATTGAAATAGGTTTTACTAACAACAATAACTACAGCAAACCACCTGTTAATTGCTTGATTTCAAACAATATTTTCATTAACGATAAAAACCCCATTGTAAAAGTTCATACTTCACTTTCGGGAATAAATTTCAGCAACAATATTATGTTCCCTACCGGAAGTTCCTCTATCGGTACTACTTTGAGCAATGCACAGGCAATTGAGATTAACCCGCTTTTAGAACTGTCTAACTGTAGAGCCAACAATGACGATTGTGTACATTTGTTGCCATATTCTGTGTACAAACTTGCGAAAAACAGCCCCGCAATTGATGCGGCAATGGCAAATTCTTACTCAAATCTTGATTTCGAGGAACAAAATCGTGTCGGAAATAAAGACATTGGCGCGGATGAATACTCACTCGACAGTATCAAAAATGGCTATTTGGGTATTGAATACTCAGGTGTTGATGCCATTGATTTTGAGCTGATTATTGCGACTTCCGCCGAAAGAGAAATTATTGAAAATAATAATTATTTATCCGTTTGGAGCAATAACAATGTCTTAAATGTGATTTATCAGTCAAAAAATAATGAAATTACCTGTTTTGAAATTTATGATACTTCCGGAAAAATGGTGCTGCAAAAGTATAACAACAGTTTTATCGGCTTAAACCGTATTGAAATTCCGCTCAACAATATTGTTTCCGGCATTTATATTTTGAAAATTGGCATTACATCTGTGAAATTTATGAATTGAGGTTGCGAAGACAGGCTAACTATTGTAAATCTTTGTTGGCTTTAGGCTGGATTTATTTTTATTTCGATAAATCAGATATTTTACCAAAACGCTCAACAGCAGAAACGGTACGAAAATAAACTGCAGTCGCCAATTTCCTGTCGAAATACCAATGATTGCAAATACGGCAAAATGTATTGCCATTACCAGCCAAAATGTGCTGGAAGTATCTTCTTTATCTGCATGTTACTCATTCAAAAGATTTTCAATGTTTTTTCTGATTTTTTCAGGTGTAACGAAGGGTGCAAAACGTTTGACAGGCTTTCCGTTGCGGTCAATCATGAATTGAAACCTTTGCGAGGTAAAAGTGTTGATAAGATGTTAATATTTAAGTGTTTATAATTTATTTCATTAAATATTTTGCGTATCTTTGCGTCATGTTTAACAAAAATAAAATACAAATGGGCTTTAGTGATGGATAGGTGGAAAAACGTGTTCGCAAGAACGTTTTTTTCAAACACATTGAAAAATTGATAGACTGGTCGTCATTAGACGAAGAAATCGGTAAGGTTTACAAACGCGGTCTGTCTGTGGATGGACGTCCCGCATACAAAGGGATACTATTGTTCAAAATGCTGCTTTTGGGTATATGGTATGATTTGAGCGATGAGCGTGTAGAAGAAATGGTCAACGATAGTTTATCCGCGATGCGTTTTTGCGGATTGAATATAGAAGATAATGTCCCTGATCACAGTGTTCTAAGCCGTTTTCGCAGTGAATTGACTCAAAAAAAATCATTTGAGAGACTGTTAAAAAGAATAAATAGTCAGTTAGCCTCGCACAAAGTGATAATCCGTCACGGTATAGGAATCATAGACGCCAGTATAACCGAAAGTCCGTTTTGTCCGAAAGGCAGGCCCCGTTATGAAGTTGTAGAGGACCGGGAAGAGGGGTGTCGGAAAGAAGAAGAATGGGAAAAAGAAATACGTGCAATGCAAATAATAAAGCACGAAAAACCGGGAGTAGACACGGAAGCGCGGTATTTGAAAAAGGGAAAGAAACTGTATTATGGCTACAAGAAACAGGTATTGACAGACGAAAACGGCATGCAGTTAAGCGTTCATACCGTACCTGCCAACGAACACGACAGCTGGGGATTAACACCCTGCATTGAAAAACAGGACAAAAAATTATCTGTCAAATCATGTTTTGCAGATAAAGGTTATCAGGTACCCGATAATGTAAAATATCTAAAGAAAGAAAAAATAAAGAACAGAATAATGCATAAAGCGGTAAGGAACAAACCATTAAGCGAAAGGGCTAAACTGTTTAACAAATTGATAAGTAAAAAACGCTGGGTAGTAGAACGCACTTTTGGAGGCATGAAGCGCTGGTTCAGAACAGGAAGAGCGCGTTATAAAGGATTAGCCGGTACGCACACGCAACATTTACTGGAAGCCATAGCATACAATTTATATCGTGCGCCTGGCATTATTGTGTCAAATGCAAAAAAATGAGAGAATCCGGTCAAAAAGGAGTACTTTTTGACCCGGAAATCGCAAAAAACCACAAAAAAACGTCAAACCTGTTAAAAAACTAAATCCAAAGTGAAAATTTATTCACACATGAGAATCAAAAATGACTTTTGCAAAGGTCTCAAGTTATATAATAAATTGTAATAAGAAATAATGAAAAATCTATGCTACCTTTGCACTCAATAAAATTGTAAGAAAATGACAGAAAAGACAGGAAACAAATACGTTGTAGCAACTGAACGTGGTAGAATAAAATAGCGTTATGTACATAATTGAAACGGAAAATATTACCAAACAGTTTAAGACACT
>JAIRNR010000069.1 GCA_031257915.1 Bacteroidales bacterium | reverse complement strand
TGCCCAGTCAAGAGATATTAGTGTTCTGGCGTTTGGCATTTTCTTCTGTTTTGTTTGCGGATGTTTGTTCCGCGAATTTACTGTTTTTTTCATAATAATTTTATTTGTTATACATAAAATGAATTTTTCGTATATGGAAATTATTGCACCGTAACGGCGCGGCGCAGTATTTTGTTTTGCTGCAAAGGATATTCATGATTTTCATTGCAGGCATATTCGTAATGAAATTGTGCAAAATTTTCTTTATACGTGAGCATACAGCGTTCTCTTTCCATGAAATAAATTTTTGCAAATCCGAAAAAGAAAGATGTGCATGTAATAATTAAGAAGCTGAAAGCGATAAAAATTTTTTTGATAATCTTCATATAATTAAAAAACAAATGTTTACAATATATTATAACGCACAAAAAGCGAAAATAACATGATTTTGAAGATAAGATGTTAATTTATAGAGAACTGGTAAAATTACTTTTAATGTTTAACTTTGCTTTATGGCAACAGGTAATTTTATTGACTACGTTAAGGTATTTATACGCTCAGGTAACGGTGGAGCCGGCTCGAAGCATTTTTTCAGAAGTAAAAACACTCCCAAAGGTGGTCCTGACGGCGGAGACGGCGGCAGGGGCGGACATATTATTTTACGCGGAAATTCACAACTTTGGACGCTTTTGCATTTGCGTTATACAAAACATCTTTTTGCGGAACATGGGCATGGCGGCGGTGAAAATCTCCGTACGGGGCGCAGCGGAAAAGATTTGTACATTGACGTACCGCTCGGAACGATTGTACGCGATGTGGAAACAAACGATAAACTTGCAGAAGTGATAAGCGACGGCGAAGAAGTAATTATTTTTAAGGGTGGACGCGGCGGATTGGGTAACGACCATTTCAAAAGTGCGACAAGGCAAACACCGCGTTTCGCGCAACCGGGTGAGGCAGGTACGGAAGGATGGGTTGTGATGGAACTTAAAATACTTGCCGACGTTGGGCTTGTCGGTTTTCCGAACGCCGGCAAATCAACGCTGTTGTCGGTTGTTTCGGCTGCAAAACCTGAAATTGACAATTATCCGTTCACAACGCTTGTGCCGAATTTGGGCATAGTGTCGGTAGATAATTCGCGTGTGGGTGAACGTACTTTTGTAATGGCGGATATTCCCGGAATTATTGAGGGTGCGGCAGAGGGAAAGGGGTTAGGATTGCGTTTTCTGCGTCATGTTGAGCGTAATTCGCTTTTGCTTTTTACCATAAGTGCGGAAGAGGATGTGAAAAAGCAGTACAAAATTTTGCTTGGCGAACTGAAAAAATATAATCCGGAACTTATGAATAAAAGGCGTATTCTCGCCATTACAAAGTGTGATTTACTTTCGGATAAGAGTGCCGAAAGGAATATAAAAAAAATGTTGCCCGAAAATGTGCCTGCGGTAATGATTTCGGCTGTTGCTCAAAAGGGATTGCAGGAATTAAAAGAGTTGATTTGGGATGAGTTGAACGTATAGATCGCAGTTTAAAAGATTTGCTCGATTACCGAACAGTAGCACTCAAAGCGAGACCCGGCAGCGTCTATCAATCCTGTTATGAGATTTGCCCTGTTACCAAACAGTAACACTCAAAGCGAGACTTGACAGCGTCTATAAATCCTGTTAAAAGATTTGTCCTGTTACCGAACAGTAACACTCAAAGCGGAACCTGATAGCGTCTATCAATCCTGTTAAAAGATTTGTCCTGTTACCGATATTCCGTAACAGAAAAAGCGGGCGTGTTGGAATAGAAAATCAACAACAGGTTAAGCATCTCCTTTTGCGCTCCGGCAAAAGAATCAACATAGATCGCCTCATTGCTTTCGCCTATGGAGTTATTCATCACAAGATAATTGTCACGTTTTTTATCGTACCGAAAGATGAAATAATAAGTGGGTTCGTGCTGAATAATGTACGATTTCTTAGGTTCTAAAATCTTTAAAAACAAAATAAGTCCTCGCGTAATATCGTCATTATATATCTCACCTTTGGTAGTTGTGATTTTAAATTGATTTTGAAACTCGTCATGGCTGAAAACACCAAGAGGGGTATTGTAGTCGGAACTCTCAACGATTGTCATATCAAGATATGCACTTTGCGCTTTAAGCGCACCGCCAATATTCCCGACACTGCCGAACAGGGCAGAAAAAACAACAAACAGCGAAGCATAAAATCTCGTCATACGGTTGTAATATATGTATATACAGCGGTTCCTATACAAAGGTACGATTAAGTTGGACAAAATGCAAATTTATTGTATTTTCCGACGCAGTACCTTCATGAGTGAAGCGAATAAAGTACGATTAAGTTGGACAAAATGCAAATTTATTTGTATTTTTCCGACGGAGTACCTTCATGAGCGAAGCGGGATATTACAGCGAGGTTAATTTCCGCAATTCATCAATCTCAGCGGATGTCAAATTCGTAATAGCAGATACTTCTTCTATGGAGTATCCTCGCTTTAGTATATTGAGGGCTATTTCTAATCTGCCTTTCTGTATGCCTTTCTGCATACCTTGCTGCATACCCTGTTGCATTCCTTGTTGTATGCCCACCCGCACACCTAATTTCATGCCCTCCTTTTTAGCATCCTCACGTTGATAACTGATATAACCGGTCATGTTCTTTTTCATGTCCTCGAAATCACGCTCGCTTAATCTGTATGCTCTCATTTCATCTTTATTTAATTTGTTCACACG
>JAIRNR010000039.1 GCA_031257915.1 Bacteroidales bacterium | reverse complement strand
ATATAATTCGCATTTATGCAAGACACATATAAAACAATTGCTGTTGAAATGATTGAGGAAAAAATGTCAGGACAGGATATAATTCGCATTTATGCAAGACACATATAAAACAATTGCTGCGGCAAGCGAGGGTATTTATAAAGAAAAAGGAAGTAAATTTCTTGCTTATGCTTTTCCGGTGAACAGCAAAGAAGAAATTGAGGAAAATATAACGCTTCTGCGTAAAAAATATTTTGACGCCCGCCATCATTGCTATGCGTGGCAATTGGGCGGCAACACACGCACCTTTGATGACGGCGAGCCAAGCGGAACTGCAGGTAAACCAATATACGGACAGATACTTTCATATCAATTAACAAATATTCTTATTGTCGTTGTAAGATATTTCGGCGGTGTGCTGCTTGGCACAGGCGGGCTTACAAAAGCGTACAGACAGGCAGCATCCGAAGCACTTAAAAATGCTGCAACAGTAGAGCGCACCATTACGGAAAATATACGTATAACTTTTCCGTATGAAAAGACAAGTGCGGCAATGAAAATTTTAAAAGAGAACGAAATTGTTCCCTCAAAACCATCTTATGACCGGCAAGGCATCTGTACAATGCCGGTACAAGTCCGACTGAGAGATGTGGAAAAAATCAAAAATATGTTTGAGGATTTTTAATCTCGACATGAGTCATTTGTTCGTCCGCCTCAAAACCTGTTCTTCCTGTTGTAATCATTTCAGGGGACACTCTACCACTCTTTCGCTCTGAAATTAGCTTCATCCGGATAGACTTTTACATTCTCCTCAGACGGAATCACTGCATAAAGACCTCGTTTACGTATTGCCACAAGTTGCGACTCACTTATTTTAGGACTCGCTATTGAGCCGAGAAGTTTCCTTTTGTCGCCGCGTTTATCAAATATCTCTCTTACCGTTTGCAAACGATCTATCTGCTCGGTTATATCTTCCGGACGTAGCTTTGACTTTACTTCTACAAGCATCACATAGTCGCCATTTTCAAGAAAGGCATCTACTTCAGCTAGAAACTTATTGTTTTTATCTCTGAAAACTTTGTTCTGGCTTGTTATGTTAAAACTGTAACCGTATTTTCTGAACAGAAGATGTATGTCGGAACTCATAAAGCCCTCTACTATATCGCCAAGTGTGTTTGTTACTTTCCCTACTGTTTTTTGCAACTCTTTCATTCGTCGGTCAGTTTCCTGCATTTGCTCTCTTGTTTCCCGAAACATACGCCAAACGGTTTCAAAATTTAACGGTTGTTCTATGTTCCGTGGTAAATTTGATTGTTTCATGTTTCTCTCTTTTATTTTATATTGCAAATATATACAAAGTTGAACACAATAATTGTTAATAAATCATAAAAAAACTAAAGACAAATGACGCAAATACGCCGAATGTTACATAATAAACGTTAATAAATCATAAAAAACTAAAAACGATCATTTAGCAGCATTTTTACTGTATAATTTGACTTTATTACCATATTCCCTGTTATTCTTATTTTTCTTTTTGCGAACAAACATAGGGTTTTGCCCGTCGCTCAAAAATGATGAAGTCAAGGCATCTGTACAATGCCGGTACAAGTCCGACTGAAAGATGTGGAAAAAATCAAAAATATGTTTGAGGATTTTTAATCTCAACATGAGTCATTTGTTCGTCCGCCTCAAAACCTGTTCCTGTTGTAATCATTTCCGCATTCGCACGACGGGTATAAACATTGGAGTAAATTTTACGCTTATCCTGATCCCAGTTAAGTATTTCCGTAGTTATCGTATCGCCTGTTCTATAATCGTAAATTATTACATTACGGTAGAAGCGCATAAGTTTTGATGCCTGTGAATTAACTGATGAATCCGCACGCATATATACTTGCAACTTACTTGCCGTATCATAGAAAGACATCTCAATACCCTTTGGTGATACTTGTGTCCTGTCCACATCTTCATAGTTATAGAGTATCGGCTGCTCAAGCAACATTTGCAATTGCCCTCTGTCGGTAAACATCGTTTTTGCGTCATAAACTGTCTGCATTGGCATAGTATTGCTGTCAAACGTAATTCCCACTTTTTTATTCTCACACGCTGCTATCGCAACTGCCATAATCGTTATAAAAAAATATCGTTTCATTATTCGGAAAATTTATATTTTTTCAAAGATAATGAAAAAGCCGACTTGTTCAGCCGGCTTTTCCTTTTAAACACCCAAAATTTTGGGCTTGCTGCGCAGAAAAATTATTTTTTCTTTGCAACGGGTTTCTTCGCAGCGGGTTTCTTTGCAACTGCTTTTTTTACAGCCGGCTTTTTTGCAACAACCTTCTTTACAGCAGGTTTCTTTGCAGCGGCTTTCTTAACAGCAGGTTTTTTTGCAGCAACCTTTTTTGCTACTGGTTTTTTTGCAACAACCTTCTTTGCAGCAGGTTTCTTTGCAACAGCCTTTTTAACGGCCGGTTTTTTTGCAGCTACTTTTTTCGCTGCAGGTTTTTTAGCAGCAGCCTTTTTAACGGCTGGCTTTTTTGCAGCTACTTTTTTCACTGCGGGCTTCTTTGCTGCCGGCTTCGCGGCAACTACTTTCTTTTCTTCCATAATTTTTGATTTTTTTGGGTTCATATTATTGATTGAATTTAAGATCCTGATTTCAAGATCGGCAAGAACGTTCATAAAATTTATATATGCCTCATAAGGGGAATCATAAGGTCTTATATAACGTGAAGCAAGAGTCGCGGTAAACCATTTCGTACTCATATAGTAGAGATGATCTATACCTGTGAGGAATACAAAATCCTTCACAAGTTCACTGTCCGAAACTTCCTGCATTTTTTTTGCAACACGCTGTAGCGTTTCAAATGCATCTCTCTGCAAATCGTTACCGATAAAAGGCGTTAAATCTTTTTCCTCGTCTAAAGAAGATATTGCATCCGGTATATACAGCGGCGCAACCGATTTTGTTTTTGCAAACAGGTCGGATATACTTGAAAATTTATAAGACGTGCGGCTTGAAATTTGTGCAGGCAACGCTTTTAAAAATTCTAAAATACCACTTTCCTCTCTTTGGTATAAACCGAATACAGCGTAATCAATTACAATCGTTACGTGTTTATCGTCATTTTCGCTGTTCTTTTTACCAATTGACTGACCGCTTTCCAAAGACGAAATAAGAGTATCTAAATTATATTTTTTACTGTCAAAATTAAACAGTATATCCTCGCTGATTTCTCTGTCGCGCAGAGCAATTTTAAGTTTTGATTCCGTTGGGTGATTATAAATATATCGGGGACTTTTCCAGCCGAGAATATGTTTTGCGCCCTCAGTAATAATTCCTGTAAAGCCCATATCTGCCGCTCTCTGCCCTATCTCATCGTTATAAACGAGATTTGTATTCATAAGTACGGAAGCATTTTTATCAAAAGTTTCTTTTACTCTTTTTTGTTGTTTTTTTACCTGTTCTTCCCAAAAATTACCGCCAAGCCACGCGGCAAGACCACTTGAATACGGCTCTGCAAGCACTTCTACATTTTTGTTTTTTACAACTTTCTTAAAACTCTCAAGCAGTTCGGGAGCGTACCACTGCATTTGGTCAAGCACTGTGCCGGAAAAAGAAAACGCAACATTGAACTTATCCCTGTACTGTTCAAGAAGTGAGCAAAGAACTTTGTTCGCTTTTAAATATGCTTTTTCGCCAAAACGTTTTAAAGCATACTTATTCTGATAATCATCATAATAATTGTGCGCTGCGCCAATATCGAAAAAACGATACTTTCTTAAACGCATCGGCTGATGAACTTCTAATATGATTGATATTGTCTTCATTATTATGTTTTCTTACTGTTTCCTTATAATTTTTTCACAGTTACAACTTTTCTATTTACGTTTTTAGGTTGTAATTCTATTCCATTCTCCGACCTCAATTCGTTAATCATATTATCCATATTGCAACCGCTAAATCCCGTATTATTTAAGAGGATGTTTATATCCATAAAAAACACCCGATTTTTAATACTGTCCGCCGCATCTATCCAATAATTTGTCCTGCTTTCTATAGAATTAACAAATCCCGCAATATTCATTTTCACAAATCCCGAATCCTCTCTGCTAAATAATTTTTCATCAACAATAACTATTTCAAAACCATCGCTGCTCTTTTCAACCGTATCTAAACATAACGATAAATTTTCAGATATTTTCCGTATTAAAATATCTTTATCAATGTTGCCTTTTGCTTCTAATGTATAAAACAATAAAGACGGATCTTCACTTTCTATTTTATATGCAGACGAATATAATGACGAAATAATATCAGCAGAATTTTTTCTTTGCAGATAAATATAATTATCCGAAATACTGTCTGCACCGGCACTACCCAACGATAATGCAGAAACGTTTGTAATAACAGCGTCAAAATTATCATTTGACACTGTTACCGGATGCATGAAACTTCCAAAAAAACCTGCAATAATTAAAATTATCAAGTTCCACAAACTGTGTCCTGCAATGGCAAACACAAAAGAATAGCGCGAAACAAGATAACATAAAATAAAAGACAGTCCTGTGTAAGCAGGCAATACTAAAAGTAAAGTGTCGCTTTCTGCAAAATTACCCACATGTGCAAAGGCAAACAATACAGAAGTATATAATATCAAAAAGCCGTTTTTAAAACGAAATTTGTTGAAAAAGAAAGCGAACAGTACAAAAATGAGAGAACATGCAATTGACAGATAAATGTTGTCCCAGGCAATCCACAAATAACCAAAAATCAGCAAACTGCTAACTATCTTTCCCCATTTATATTTAACTGCCCAAAACCGAAAAGCGAACTCTTCAAGTAACGGTGCTATTACGATTACAACGATAAATACCTTCCAGCCGTTAACGCTTCTCAAGAAATTGATTACAGGGTCATTTGCGTTGTCCGTAACAAGATGTAAAGCACATACGACAAAATACAGCAATATCAAAAGCAACCCCGAAAAGAGCCATATATGTTCCGATATTTTAAGCCGTATGTTTTTCATTTATCTAATGCTTCTCTATATACATTAACAACTTTTTTTGCAGCATTTTCCCACTTCAAATTATCTACTTCGCGAGTGCCGTATTTTTTAAACATTGACGATAATGCGGGGTAATGCAACAGTGCATAAATCGCATCCGACATTGCACCCACATCCCAAAAATCAACTTTAAGTGCGTAATTCAAAATTTCCGAAACACCGCTCTGTTTTGAAATTACAACAGGTACGTTGGAACGCATTGCCTCCAATGGTGAAATTCCAAACGGTTCGGATACCGACGGCATAACATAAACATCGCTGAGCAAAAACATCCTGTCCACCTCCAAGCCTTTTAAGAATCCCGTAAAGAGAACCCGCGAGCCGATACGCAACGACGCCACGCGCTCAATCATTTTGTTATACATATCGCCTGTACCGGCTATAACAAAACGTACATTATCGTCCTTTTGCAAAATTTTATGAGCTGCTTCTATAAAATATTCCGGTCCTTTTTGGAAAGTTATACGTCCCAAAAACGTTACCACTTTTTGCGAAATATGTTTTTCGGCAACGAGTGATTTTTTTGCTTCATCATCGGTCGGTTCAACGGCGTTATGCACCGTAACGACCTTGTCCGGATTTATTCCGTAACGCTCAATTACAATCTGACGTGTAAGATTACTTACGGTAATAATTTTGTCGGCAGATAACATTCCTTCACGCTCTATTGCATATACGAGCGGATTTACATTTTCGCCCGAACGGTCGTATTCGGTGGCGTGAACATGAATTACAAGCGGCTTTCCGCTTACACGTTTTGCTTCAATACCTGCCTGATATGTGAGCCAATCGTGCGCATGTATAATATCAAACTGCTGTTGTGAAGCAATCGTTGATGCGACCATTGCATAGCGGTAAACCTCTTCCATAAGGTTTGCCTGATATTTTCCCGAAAACGAAAATTTGCGTTTAAAATTACCGCTGCCTATATTTTCTACTCCGACTGATTTTCCTGAATTTATAAGAGAATAATATTCGTCCAATCCGACATAAGGTACAAGATTGGAGTTAATCGTAATATATGTAAGTTTATTCCAAACATCTTTATATATGGGATGACGAAAATCTACTTCAATATTTTCGGCACCAACCATTTTTGCAACGCTGCCATCCTCATCTCCATAAAGTTTGGGTACGGTAAAAATAACTTCCATACCTTGCTTTAGCAATCCCTTGCAAAGCCCGTAAGAAGCCGTTCCTAATCCGCCTGTAATGTGGGGCGGAAATTCCCAACCAAACATTAATGCTTTCATTTTATTACACAAATCATTATTCTATACACAAATCATTATTTTATACACAAATCACCGTTGTACTTTTTCAAAAAACATACTTCAATTAAAGCATATCTTTTGAGCATGTAAAATAAATTTTTTAATCCTGCGCAAGCATTTCCCTTATACGAAGCAATTCCGCTACACTCCACGCTTGAGAAATTGCCCCGCGTGCTTTGTGTGGAGGATTTCCATCATATATCTCTGCTATGCTTCCGATACAAAGTTCCGTCAACGCATCACCAAATTCTTCGTAAAGATGCTTTACGTGATTTTTCCCTGCATCTCCATATACTTTAAGGTACGCTTCCGCATAATGACCAAGAAGCCAAACCCAAACTGTTCCCTGATGATATGCTTCATCCCGCACTGCCTGATTTCCCTCATAAACACCTTCAAAATTTTCGTCCACAGGCGAAAGGGTACGAAGCCCGCGTGTTGTGCGAAGTGTTCGTCTTACTTCGTTTACAACTATCTGTGCTATTTTTTCGCTTACAGGCATATACGGTACGGATACCGCTATAATTTGATTGGGACGAAAACTCCAGTCAGTATGACTGTAATCAACAACATCGGCAAGATATGATTTTTCCTTATTCCAAAATTTTTCTTTAAATATTTGCGGAAATTCTTCAGCGCGAGTTTTCCATTGCGGCACAAATTTTTTATCATTTGCGGCAGTTGCACTTTCAATTGCAAACATCATTGCATTATACCAAAGAGCATTTATTTCTACAGGACATCCTGCACGTTGCGTTACCGGCTTGCCATTAACAACGGCATCCATCCATGTAAGCGCACGACCTTCTTCACCTGCATAAACAAGCCCATTTTCAAGAACGCGTATTCCATAAATTTCTCCCGAACAAAAACCATCCAGAACTTTTTTTACAGAGGAACCAAATTCTTTCCAAACACCTTTTACATCTTTAATATGATACGCGTATTTTTGAACTGCCCAAACAAACCAAAGCGGAGCATCAACAGAATTATATGCTTCACCGACATTAGGAAACATTGCACCTTTTTGAGATGCAATCATTGAACGTAACACTTCCAAACAAATTTCAGGTTTGCCGACGGAAAGCGTTAAGCCGGGCAACGAAATAAAAGTATCTCTGCCCCATGAACCAAACCACGGATAACCTGCAATGATTTCCGTTTTTTCATTTTTACGAATTATAAAATCCGAAGCGGCGTTACGAAGACAGTTATCCTGCCCGTCGGCAGGCAAATAAAACTTTGCCGCTTCCTTAAAAATATTTTCGCCTTTATCTTTAGATTGCTCTACACCCACTGTAAAATAAACACTCTTTCCTTTTTCCAACTTTGTGATAAATTCGCCGGGAGTAAATAAATCTTCATGCGCATCATAACCGCGCTCAATCTCCTGCGAATACTCAACACTGTTATACCAAAACGGATTTGAAGCAAAAGAAAATTCAGATGCACATTCAATATAAAGATTGGTAAATCCGTCGTACATGCAGGTTTTTATTCCTGTTTTTAAATTTTGTGTTTGCTGATTTGCCGAAGAATTTTTACGAGTAAGAGTATTTACATTTCTGAATGCAAGGAGCGGAGAAATTCGCAAAGTAGTCGGCGAGTGCGCTTCAAGCAAAGTATATTTTACAACGAGAGTATTTTTCTTTTTATGCAAAACAATTTCTTTTTTCAACTGCACTCCTCCCACACGATATGTCCAACACGGATATGGAATAAATTCCAATTTTTCAAGATACTTATGACCTTTCGGCTCAAAATATCCGCCCGCATATTTTCTTACATCAAGATGAAATGCACTGTCCTGTTGCTCTACCGTTTCGCCGAATTGTGAAAGAAGAAGATAGTTTTCGTAACCAAAATTTTTCTGCGGATAAATAAAAAGTCCGTGATACTTTCTTGTGTTGCATCCAACAATAGACGTCGAACAAAAACATCCGTTTTCACCGGCAAGCAAAATCTCCTTGTTCAAAGAACCGGAGAGATTCGAGAGTGATATTTTATCGAAAAAAATTTTGTTCATATTCTTTGCTTCGTCTAAATTTAGTAGTTTTAGCTAATCATTATCTCATGTGTTGGCTTTTTACATGTTCGTTTTATACATACAAAATTAAAAATAGTAAAAGATTTTATTTTAATTACAAACAACGAGTTATAAACAGAATTTTTTTTCCTGTGTAAATTTTTTTTCGTTAATATTTTTTTTAATCAAACAATAATTCACATCGTGAAACATCAGTATTTTCGGGCGTTTCACGACATTGTGAAAAATATTTTTTTTTATTCGCGTTTGAAAAAAGAAAATCAGAATTAACAATCGTGTTATAATTCCTCTTGAAAAATTTTTCCATCTTTGCACACAAGAAAGCGGGATGGATATTTTCTTATACCGTAAAAATCATGCGTAGCAATCAAAACTACTTTTCCGTTTTTACTTATTTCAACAAGTTCTTTTATTATTTCTTCAGACGTATCAGGGTCAAGATTTCCTGTCGGCTCGTCTGCAAAAATAATATCAGGATCGTTTAGAAGCGCACGTGCAATAGCAACACGTTGCTGTTCGCCTCCCGAAAGTTGATAAGGCATTTTAAATTTTTTTTCCTTTAACGAAACCTTATCAAGGACCTCATCAATTTTATTTTCTATTTCGTTTTTATTTTTCCAGTCGGTAGCACGTAAAACAAATTTAAGGTTGTCGTTAATATTCAAATCGGATATAAGTTGGAAATCCTGAAAAATCATTCCTATCTTTCTTCTTAAAAAGGGTATCTCTTTTGATTCTATTTCATCAACATTGTATCCGGCAACATAAACTTTACCTTCTTTTACCGGTAAGTCTGCATACAAGGTGCGCAATAAAGAACTTTTTCCCGCACCTGTTTTTCCTATCAGATAAACACATTCTCCGCGGGAAATTTTAATATTGACATCAGAAAGCACTATACCACCACGCTGATAAATGCTAAGATTTTCAGTTTGAATTATTATGCCGTCATTCATCTTTTTTTTCTAATGATTTTTTTATTTCAGCAATTTCTTTTTCAAGAAGTTCGATTCCTTCTTTAAGCGATTCTATTTCCTGTTGTTGACCCGCTATCTGCGTTTGAAGACCCTCTGCCTGCGCTTGAAGTTGTTGGGTATAACTCCATAGAACAGGAACAAAACCAACGTAAGTCATAGAAAGAGTTCCGTCAGAGCCGACAGAAACAAGTTCCGGAAAATATTTTTGAACTTCCTGAGCAATAAAACCCGACTTTCTTCCAATATCCTGCATATTCTCATATACGAAAGAGTATGCCTGAATTTCTTTAAGCGGGTCTTGTGTTATTTTCAGTTTTTGAATATCTCTTTTAAGACGCCTGTCGGAAGGTGTGTATAAGTTTCCTCTTATGTATAACTCTCCCGCTTCGTTGAGTTCAAGCAAATTTCCACCTGTTCTTCTACTGGCATAGTCAGCTGGAAGCAAATCACCCATCGCCCACTGCCCTACCTTTCTCACTTTTCCATGTGCAACAATAAATACGGCTGGTACCGAAGCATTGTTCAAGACCGTATCGTTTCTGTTGCCAATAATAATGCCGCCTAACTCCGACATAAATTTTGTTGCCGGAGATTTTCTGCCTGTGTGATAAATAATACCGTTTCCGATACTGATACCGTGACCGTAAAAATTTGCATTTGTACTTTCTTTTTTTCCGTAATCTCCAACTTTATTTCCCGAGCCGAGAGTTATAGAAAAAAGACCTTCACGCCCGACAAAATTATTTGAACCGATATTTACCGAACCGAGTGTTCCGCTTGTCGTCATTAAACCGTTTGGACCACCACCACTATTATTGAAAGGGTCATCGGTTTTGTTAGGATTATCGGTTTCAAACGCAACATCCATTGCGGACATTATAGCTGTAAATCCTCCGTCAGCCATTTTACTTTTTTCTATTCCCGATCCGATAACAATATTGAAAAGACCGTTAGTACTGACGCCAAATTCCATATCCGATTGCCCTACCGTTATATTTCCCCCTCTGTGAAAACCTCCGTGATTACTACCACCGGTTACACCATTCCAGCTTACACTGTACATATCGGATATAATATTTCTACCCACAGTAATACTGCCCGGATGTATATGATCAGGGGCAAGGTCCGGTTTATTGTCATCGTCTCTGTAATTACCTTCAGTATGATTGTTCGTTCCGATACTTATATTGTCGTTCGATTGTGTTGTAACAGAATTTTTTCCTATCGTGATATTTCTTGCTCCGATTGAGCGCGAAACAGGAAGTAGCTTATCGTGTGTTCCTATTGCTATATTATCTTCTCCACCCAGAACAATTCCATTTCCAATCGCAATAGACCTTGTAAGATCTTCTTTATAGTATTCTGTGTTTAAATAAAAGAAGAGATTCTGTTTGAAACCGTTTCCGATAATAATTGAATTTGTCGATTTGTACTCATCGGCAGGTAATAATTCAGTAGGAAAGATTATTTCATTACTGTTTCCTATAACAAAGTTTCCTGTGGAATATTCGGGAAGTTTTAAATTATTACCTGTTCCAAGTACGAAGTTATTATTCAGGACGCTTACATTGCCATGCGCAGGTCTGATCATATTGGCATTACCAATCGCAAAAAGATTTAGAAAATCATCGGATGGATTTGCAGTTGATATATCTTCTCCTGAAGACACATCATTATAATGACCTATTGAAAAGCCTTGTTTACTTAACGCTCGAGATTCACTTCCGAGAGTAAAAGTCCAATCGCCCCATGCGGATGAATTATTCCCAAGCACAAGACCATATTCATACAATGGATTTGCATTGTAGCCAATTCCTGTAGAGAATAATTTTGTAGAATTATCCCACAATGCCGTACCATCCGTACCTCCGACACGCAAAGACGAACGGTGATAATTCCAAAGAAAGCCACTGCCATCTGCCGTCACCGGCGTTTCGGGTACAGGCGTTGCTTCGCGGCTTTCCACACCTTTGAAAAAAACGTGTCCGCTGTCGGTATGAAAAATTGCCTGCGGGTCGTTCGTTCCGACACCTGTATTAGTTCTTGAAAGACCTTTATTTGATACCTGATTTGCATTTAAACCTTTTTCCCAATATGTCAGTACTTCCTGTCTGCCTAATCCGGAAGTATCTACAAAAACAGTATCACCTATAAAATAGACAGGTCCTTTTGTTTTCGGTTGCTTAAATTCAAGACCGTTTTCCGTTTCATTTACCATTACAAAATTATGCCGTTTGCCCACAACCGACAAAGGCATATAATAGTCATTGATTCTTACGGTATCACTTATATATGTTATACGGGATGTTGTAACAAAACGTTCTGTTGCGGTATCCCAGTATGCAATTTCGCCCTGCTCTCTGCCGGAATAATTAAAAACAACATCCTCTATTATGTGAACAGCATCGGATAAATTCCCAACAGTGTCGTATAAATTCCCGACAGAATCGGATAAGTTTCCGACAGCACTTGATAAATCTTCAACAGTATTGTACAAATCTCCGACAGAATCGGACAAATTCCCGACAGCACCTGATAAATTTTTAACAGTATTGTACAAGTCTCCGACAGAATCGGACAAATTCCCGACAGCACCCGATAAATCTTCAACAATATTGTACAAATCTCCGACAGAATCGGACAGATGTCCGGCAGCATTTGATAAATCCCCAACAGCATTTCCAAGCGTTGAAATAAACGATCTGAAAAGAACAATACTGTCGCTGTGACGACTAATGCTGTCTTTAACCCATGACGACCAAACTGCGTAATGTCCTGTGGAATTAATTGTAAGAATATCTCTGTCTGCGCCCGTCTTATCGGGAAAAGTATATGCGGTAGAAGGGTTACCCGATTGCTGGATTGTAAGTACTCCGTTTAATTTTACGGAATCATCACCATACTGGTATATGCCCGAATTTACGAGAGTCCCCAAAGCAGTGCTGTAGCGCGGAATATTATTGTCGTTAAGATTAAAGGCAGAAATTCCGCTTCCGTTGCCCGCATTACCCGCATAGAGGGCATAAGGCACGGAAAGAAGTTGCGACACACCCATTTCGGTATATCCTGTTCCGTTAATCTCCATCTCTATTCTCACATAATGATCATCCACCCCCCAATCAATAGCACTGAAAACATTATGCACAGGGATTCCTTTTCCTATTTCAAGATTTATAACACCAAAAGTATTTGTAGATACATTATTATGGATTTCGCTATAAGAAATCACTCCGTTAGCAGATCCTTCAAGAATATGTACTCTTATTGAAATTCCTGTCTGATTTGCGAGAGTATTTCCTGCTATATCATGCAAAACTGCCTGATATTTCATTGCTTGCGGAACACCTTGCGCTTTTAACGCCGGCATAAGCAATGCAAACATAATTAAAAACAGTAATTTTCGCATTATATTATTTTATTGTTTTATTATTTTATATGTTTTCCTTATCCCGTAACGCGGTATATCCACGCGAAAGAGATAAACTCCTCTATTCAAAGCACTGACAACACGAGTATAACTGTCTTTGCTTTTCCGATTTTTTTCCGTCCAGAGAATTTTTCCCGAAAAATCAATCAACGATACATTAAAATTAAAATCTTCAGAACACTCTATTTTATAATTTAATTCATCCTGTACCGGATTGGGATAAATTGACACAACAAAAATATCTCTTTGAATATTTTCAATACCTGTTAGCGGAGGAAGGGTATCAAGGTCGCCTTTCGGACGAAGTGTATCAAGAATACCTTGCTGAAACCCATTCAAAATCCATTTGCGGGAATTCTTGTTTTCACCGATAATTATATCGCCGACAGTCCAGGAAACACAAATTCCCTGCGGGGAACACGCGCTCCCGCCTGCAGAGGACACAATATCAGTATTTGAACGCTGAGCGTTCAATTGCAGTGTGAAAATGACGGGCAATACTAACGCAAATACGCTATAATTTAGTGCTTTCATGCTTAGTACAAAGGTACGATTAAGTTAGAGAAAATGCAAATATTTTGACTATCTTTGCAGCCCCTTAACAATTATTAACCAATATATGACAGTAACACAAGAAAACATTGACAAATGGGGAGCGTTCCTCAATGTGAGTTTGGTATCCGACGATTACAGCGCAGAAATAAAGAAAAAATTATCCGAACAGCAAAAAAAGACCACTATGAAGGGTTTCCGTCCCGGAATGGTTCCTGCTTCACTTGTAAAAAAAATGTATGGCACGTCAATAGTTATTGATGTGGTAAATCATATCGTTTCCGAACAATTGGAAAAACATATCAAGGATAATTCACTTTCCATTTTAGGACAGCCGATTCCCACAGCAAAGTCTTCCGGAAAAGAAAATAAGGCAAACTGGGAAAATCCCGGTGATTTTTCATTTTGGTTCGAAGTTGCATTTGTTCCGACTTTATCATTTTCCTTGAAAGACATAAAAGCAACATGCTATGATATTCAGGCGGATGAAGAAACGATTGATCGTCAAATTGAAAATCTTAAAACACGATTTGCTTCAGACGATAAAAAAGTTGAACTTGATGCCGATTTTTTCAAGAAAGCATACCCTGACGGCAGTGTAAATTCCGAAAAAGAAATGCGCGAAAAAATTCGTACCGAGATAGAGCAGTTCTATACTCATGACGCCGACCGCACATTCAGCAAAAATGTTTTTGACGCTATTGCCGAAAAAACAGATACCGGTATTCCAAAGGAGTTTTTACTGCGCTGGATTGAGTTTCATAATGAGGGCAGGAATGAACTGCCGCTATCTAAAAGCGAAATTGAAAAGCATTTTGACGATTACGACAAATCGTTGAAAAGACAACTTGCCGAAAGCCGGATTATAAAGGAAGAAGGCATTGAGGTTAAGAAAGAAGATCTGCGTACATTTTATAAGGAGGATATTTTATCAAAATACTACCCTGTTAATTCCGATGACCCTGAAGCAAAAGAGCGTGTTGAAAAAATTGTTGATGATGCGCTTGCGGAACATAAAAACGTTCATCAACTATACGATATGCTTTTGGACAAACGTATGCTTGCCGTATTTAAAGAGAAAGTGCAGGCAGTACACGAAAAAATCACATTTAACAAGTTTATTGAAATTGCATACGGAGCAGCAACAAAACCGCACAATCATGAATAACAACGAATTTAAAGAATATGCTGTAAAACATCTTGGAATCAGCAGCACAAAATTAGACGGCTACGCAAAATTTGCAGACGCTTATATAAATCCTACCATTATAGAGGAACGTACTCTTAATGTCGCGCAGATGGATGTTTTTTCGCGCCTTATGATGGATAGAATTATTTTTCTCGGCACACCGATAGACAGCGATGTTGCAAATATAATTCAGGCGCAGATACTCTTTCTTGACTCTGCCGATTCACGCAAGGATATTCAAATTTATCTGAATTCGCCCGGCGGAAGCGTTTATGACGGACTTGGAATTTATGATACGATGCAATACGTCTCACCTGATATTGCTACAATATGTACGGGAATGGCTGCTTCAATGGCTTCCATTATTCTTTGTGCCGGCGAAAAAGGTAAACGCACTGCACTGAAACATTCGCGAATACTTATTCATCAACCTATGGGCGGCACAAAAGGGCAGGCAGCCGATATTGAAATTGAAGCAAGAGAGATAATTAAAATCAGAAAAGAACTTTACGAAATCATAGCGCAACATTCGGGACAGAAATACGAAAAAATTTATAAAGATGCCGACCGTGATTACTGGATGAATGCTCAAGAGGCTCTTGAATACGGTATGATTGATGAAGTTTTAACAAAAAGAGCGAATAAAACAACATAATAAATATGACTTTATCTTTTGTTATTACTGCTGTCTGCATTTGTATTCTGTATAAAATTTTAATTACAGTTTCGCTCTGGAATATATTCAGGAATGCAGGCAAAAATCCGGCTTTAATGCTTATTCCGTACTATGGCGAATGGCTGTGGATACGCATACTTAAAGTTAAATGGTATTTATATTTTCCGTTTCTTTTTATCTCGTTTATAAATGTTTTTATTGTATGGCTATTGCTCGTGGAAACATCTTACGGATATAAGCGTCATAAGGTTTCGGAATGTCTTGCCGCATTGCTTTTTCCATTTGTATTTTTCCCTGTTATATCACGTAAAAGCAGTTTTGTTCCTGCCGCGACATTGCCGCCTTTTAAGAAATCAAAGGCTCGTGAATGGCTTGATACCTTTGTTTTTGCTTTAACTGCTGCGCTTATAGTTCACGCATTTTGGTTTAAAGGTTACGTTATCCCCTCTTCGTCAATGGAAAAGTCGCTCAATGTCGGCGACTGCCTTTTTGTAAGCAAAGCCGCGTACGGACAGCGCATACCTTTAACTCCGCTCACTTTTCCGTTCGTACATCATACATTGCCGTTCACAAAAGAAACACCATCTTTTATTAAACAGATACAACTTCCATATTATCGTTTTCCGGGATTTTCGGAAGTCAAACGTAAGGACATTATCGTTTTCAACTTTCCCGACGGCGATACCGTTTCGTCGGTTTGGCAGAGCAATTACAGCTACAATGCACTTGTTCGCGAAGTTGGGAGAGAGCGGGTTCTTAACGACTACGTTTCATTTGGGAAAATTGTTGTCCGTCCGGTAGATAAGCGCGAAAATTTTGTTAAGCGTTGCATTGCAATTTCAGGCGACACTTTGCAAATTATTGACCGTCAGGTATATATTAACGGTGTGGTGCAGGAAAATCCTGACGGATTACAATTTAACTACCGCATATATCCCTCTGCTATGGCTATATCGCGTAATACGCTGTTGAAAAACGGCGTTTCAAATGAAGATATAAAAAATATGATGCAAACCGGCACTGTGCCGCTTACCGATGAAATGGCTGCACGTATGCGTACTTTTCCCGGCGTTGATTCCATTGTTGCATGCAATGAGCAGGCAGGTATTTCAGACATGCGTCTATTTCCGTTTGACCCGATTCATCATAACTGGAATATAGATAATTACGGACCTGTTTATGTTCCACATAAGGGCGACACACTTTTACTGACAAAAGAAAACATCTCTTTGTACAGACGTTTAATCACGGTGTATGAGGGGAACGAGTTGCGGGAAACAGAGTCGGCAACGGCAGACGGCGGCTATAGCGGATTTGTGATTAACGGTATTGCTACAGATAAGTATGTCGTGCGCATGAATTATTACTGGGCAATGGGAGATAACCGCCATAATTCAGCTGATAGCCGTTACTGGGGTTTTGTGCCGGAAGACCACCTTATTGGAAAAGCGTCATTTGTCTGGTTTTCATGGAATAAAGACGGAAAGGGGTTGAATAAGATTCGCTGGAACAAGATGATGCGGTGTCCCGAATAAAATAGATTTGCATTTTCTCTCACTTAATCGTACCTTCATTCGCTTCGCTCATGAAGGTACTCCGTCAGAAAATGCAATAAATTTGCATTTTCTCTAACTTAATCGTACCTTTATTCGCTTCGCTCATGAAGGTACTCCGTCAGAAAAATGCAATAAATTTGCATTTTCTCTAACTTAATCGTACCTTTGCACTTTTCAACAAAAAAATACAACTATGCCAAATCCTAAATGGAGATTCTCTAAAACGAGAACGAGAAAAAGAAGAACCCATGACAAACTTGACGTTCCGCAAATATCTTCATGCAGTAATTGCGGTTCTCCTACTCTTTATCATCACGTATGCCCTGAATGTGGCTATTATCGCGGCAAACAGGCGATAATTACCGGAGTATAATGAGGTTAGGACTCGATGTTATGGGTGGGGATTTTGCCCCACAAAATGCAATGGAAGGAGTTATCCTTGCACTCCCTGAACTTGGGAATGATGATACTCTTATACTTATAGGAAAAGAAAGCGTTATAAAGCAGAAACTCTCGGAAAAAGGCGTTTCCGACAAACGTCTTTCCATTGTCAATGCCGACGAAGTTATTGAAATGGAAGAAAAGCCGATAAAGGCGTTGAAAGAAAAGCCAAATTCAAGTCTTTCAATTGGTTTTCAAATGCTTAATGCGGGGGATCTTGACGGTTTTGCGAGCGCGGGAAATTCGGGAGCAGTACTTGCAGGTGCGGTTAGCATTGTAAGGTGTATTCCCGGTGTTATACGTCCCTGTATCGGAACTGTACTGCCTACTGAAAACGGTAGCTATGCAATGCTTCTTGATATAGGCACTACGCCGGACGCAAAGCCCGATGTGCTTGTTCAGTTTGCTATTCTGGGCAGTATCTATATGGAGATTTTCGGCAAAAAGAATCCAAGTGTCTGTCTTCTCAATGTAGGTACGGAAGCCGGTAAAGGAAATCAGCAGACATCAACAGCCTTTCCGCTAATGCAGCAATCAAAACACTTGAATTTTATCGGTAATCGCGAGCCGCGCGACCTTTTTAAAGGCGAAGCCGATGTTTTCGTTGCGGACGGGTTTGTAGGCAATATAGTTCTTAAAGAACTTGAAACATTTTATCGTCTGTTGCAAAAACGTGGTATTTCCGATCCGTTTTTTGACGCTTTTAATTACGAACTTTATGGAGGGACATCTCTCCTTGGAATAAATGCACCTGTTGTACTGGGACACGGAATTTCAAGCGCACTCGCATTCAAAAATATGATTCTCCAGGTAAAAGACGTGTATAGCAGCGGTGTTTTGCAAAAACTCCGCACTATTTTTGAACAGTACAATGATGTTTAATCGTTAATTCATGGAAAAAAAAATCAGAGCAAAAATTACAGGCATCAGTTCTTATGTTCCCGACTTTATTCTCACCAATGAAGAATTGAGCAAAATGGTTGATACTTCCGATGAGTGGATTATGAGCCATGTAGGGATTAAAGAACGACATATACTTAAAGGTCCCGGCAAAGCAACATCCGATATGGGTGCTGAAGCCGTTAAAAAACTTCTTAAAAAGACAGGCACTAAACCGGAAGAAATTGATCTTCTAATTTGCGGTACTGTCACTCCGGATATGTTTTTTCCCGCTACCGCATGTCTTATATGCGGCAAAACGGATATTAAAAATGCTTTTGCGTTTGACACAAATTCGGGATGTTGCGGTTTTATTTACACACTCTCAGTCGGTGCGCGTTATATTGAAAGCGGGCGTTATAAAAAAGTTATCATTGTCGGAGCAGATATGAATTCGTCTATGGTTGACTATACCGACCGCGCTACAAGCCCTCTGTTCGGCGATGCCGCAGGAGCAGTGCTTCTCGAACCTACTACCGAGGAATTGGGCGTGATGGACGAACAGATGGGAGTGGACGGATCAGGTTGGACGCACCTGCATATTAAAGCCGGCGGCTCGCTTATGCGCCACACTCACGAAACAATAGAGAACAATTTAGGGTGTATCTATATGGAAGGACAGAGCGTTTTTAAATGGGCTGTTATAAAAATGGCTGATGTTGCTGAGGAAATTATAAAACGCAACGGATTAGATTCTAAAAAAGTCTGGCTCTTACCACATCAGGCAAATTTGCGTATTATTGACGCTGTTGAAAACCGCATTTCGTTTGACAAGGAAAAAGTTCTTGTAAACATAGAAAAATACGGGAATACTTCAGCGGCAACTATTCCACTTGTTCTAAGTGATTTTGAGCATAAATTCAAGAAAGGGGACGATCTTGCTTTCTGTTCTTTCGGAGCCGGATTTTCATGGGGGGCTATATGGCTTAAATGGGCGTATTGAGTGTACTTTTAAGGCGAAGGATGTTGCAGGCAATAAATAGGGTACGCCAAAACGGGTATTGTGGCGGCATATCTCTTTTCCTGTTTTCCGCAGTAAAAAGTTGCAACACCTATTAAAGATTTGATATTCAAATAAAAAGTGTTATTTTTGCGGTAAATTTGGGTGTTGCAACGCTGAAAACAGGAGGATAACCTTTACATCTTCCTCATAATTACGTCACGCTACCATTCTCTCGCTTTAAAATCGGCTTCCTCAGGATATACTTTTACGTCTTCTTCAGACGGAATTATTGCATAAAGACCTCTTTTGCGTATTGCTGTGAGTTGCGACACATTTATTTTCGGGCTTGCTATTGAGCCGAGAAGTTTCCTTTTGTCGCCGCGTTTATCAAATATATCTCTTACTGTTTGCAGACGCCTTATCTGCTCGGTTATATCTTCAGGACGGAGTTTTGACTTTACTTCTACAAGCATTACATAGTCGCCATTTTCAAGAAAAGCATCTATTTCGGCAAGAAACCTGTTGTTCTTATCTCTG
>JAIRNR010000028.1 GCA_031257915.1 Bacteroidales bacterium | reverse complement strand
TGATAACTGATATAACCGGTCATGTTCTTTTTCATGTCCTCGAAATCACGCTCGCTTAATCTGTATGCTCTCATTTCATCTTTATTTAATTTGTTCACACGGATTGTATTCAATAAGCCCGCGAAAAACCTGTCTTTTTTTAATACTTTCTCATCTATTTCGCGACCGGGTTGAGAATTGATTAAAGCATGCAACCAATAGTCCATCACTGTTTCCAATTTTCCCGACGACTTCTTAAACTTAGGCAAATTTACATAAATAAAATTTAATTTCTCCGAGATAACACGAGCCGTGTTTATATCGCATAATTTCACGCGGTATATATAGTCTTTGGTTGCCCTCATTTCTTTCGGAACAAAATTTAAAATACCTATAACATATATCTTTTTCAACTTATAATCCCATTTACCTTTTTTACCCTGTTGCTGAATTAAAAAAGAACTGTAGTAAATAGACCTGTCTAAAAAATAATCCTGAGGGATATGCTGCATTTCAAGCAAGATATGTTCACCCTTTTCGTTTTTACAGTAAACATCAAAAACTGCACGACGGTCTTCTTTTGTTTTGCCAAGTCGTTCGGAGTTTAGTTCCTGTACTCTTTTGATTTTCTCTTTTCCGTCTAATAACTCATTCAAGAAATGAATAAGAAATCTTTTTTTACGAAAGATAAATTTGAATCCGAAGTCATTTAACAGGTTCATGTAAACCTCTGTTGGTTCCGTTGTTTTCGTTTTGTTCGTTTTCGTTTTGTTTGCTTTAGTTATGATTGTTTCCTTTGTTTTTGCTTTCATTGCTTTAGTTGTTCTCGTTGTGATTGTTTCCTTCGTTTTCATAATAATTATTGTGTTCTAAAATTGCTGTAAAGAATGGTTACATTCAATATTTTTTGCTTTCCGTTTTTAAAATGTCAGCAAAAATAACATGTACAATTGAAACCACCAAATTATTCGTGTTAAAAATTCTTAACCGTTAACATTTGTTAAGAGATTTTAATAAAATTCTGTTAAATCCGGCATTTTAGAGCCTTAATACCATGATAAAAAACAGACAATTTAAATGCGTTTACCCCTGATATGGTCACGCAAAATCGTTTGAAAATGGAAAAATTCACTAAATTTGACGGATTGACAACCTTAGCAACAAAGAACACGCAACACCGTTTGCTTTAACGGCAGAGAAATTGTAAAAGAACAGACTGTCGAGTAAGACTATGAAATTAGATTTTAGCACACCCAAAGTAATGGGTATTTTAAATTTGACACCTGACTCTTTTTATGACGGAGGACGATACGGTACAACAGAAGTTGGTGTGGAAGCGTGGCGAGCAGATGTAAATTTGGCGTTACGGCAAGTTGCCTTAATGGTTGAACAGGGTGTTGATATTGTTGATATTGGCAGCGTTTCCACGCGCCCGGGCAGTGTGCCGCCCGCCACAGAAAACGAATGGACACGAATGGCGGACGTATTGGCGGCAGTACGCCTGACATTCCCCTCACTGACAATATCTGTCGATACATACCGCGCCGAGATTGCCCGCCGTGCTGTTGGCGAGGGCGCAGATATTATAAACGATGTGGCGGGCGGCACTATGGATGCTGAAATGTTCGCCACAGTTGCTTCGCTCGGATGTCCGTATATACTCACGCACATAAAGGGAATGCCGAACAATATGCAGCAGCAACCGTTTTATAACGATGTTGTGTCGGAAGTGTCGGACTTTTTCGCGCAACGGCTCGTTGCCCTGTCTGCATTCGGTGTAAAAGATGTAATTCTTGACGTTGGTTTCGGCATGGGCAAAACGCTTGAACATAATTACACGCTACTTGCCCGACACAGGGAATTTACGAAATTCGGCAAACCTTTACTCGCCGGCATTTCTCACAAAAGTATGCTTTGGCGGCTGCTTGGCACTACGCCTGCCGATACTTTGAATGCCACCACTGCCGCAAATATGCTTGCTCTTACCGGTGGCGCACAAATTTTGCGTGTTCATGAGGTTCGCGAAGCGAAAGAAGCTATTGCAGTTTTTCTTATGGCTAATAAATTTGCTTTGCTCTCAACTTAATCGTAACTTGATTCGCAACGCTCATGAAGTTACTCCGTTTCGGCAGAGCAAACAAGTTTGCTCTGCGCTCTCCGCTACAGCAAATGGAAAATAAATTTTCCCTTTGCTTCCGCTCCGAGCGTGCAAAGCAAATAAATTTGCTTTGCTCTCAACTTAATCGTAACTTTGTAGCTTAAATTATGGAAAACGGAAATCAATACAGAGTCGGTGGTTTTAGCGTGTTGCCACCCGCAGTTAAAAATTTACTGATTTTAAATTTTATAGTGTGGTTGCTCGACCTCTCACTACAAACACGCGGTATTGATATTGCCAAATGGCTCGGATTGCATTACATTACTGCCGAAAATTTTTACCCATGGCAATACGTAACTTACATGTTTCTACATCAGGGATTTTCACATATCTTTTTTAATATGTTTGCATTGTGGATGTTCGGTTATGCGATTGAAAATGCGTGGGGAAGCAAGCGGTTTTTATTCTATTATTTCGTTACGGGAATTGGCGCAGGGCTTGTACAAACAGTTGTTGTCGGCATTGATGTTGCAACGAGTTTCGGCACGTTTTTACCTGATATGAATATCATTCATCCTATTGACGCACGCACAATAAACAACATTGTAACAATCGGTGCGAGCGGTGCGGTATTCGGTATTCTTCTTGCATTCGGTATGATGTTTCCGAATATGTATATTTATATATATTTTCTCTTGCCGATAAAAGCAAAGTGGTTTGTGATTATTTACGGTGTACTTGAACTTATTGCCGGTATTGGCGGCAGCGGCGACAATGTAGCACATTTTGCACATTTGGGAGGAATGCTTTTCGGGATAGGACTTATACTCTACTGGCGCAAGTACGGCTCCCGAATACGATAGAAGCGTGCTGTATTCCGCTTAATTTATTTTATGATATTACTCCCTGAACAGTGGTGCAATTTTGCTTATATCCGCATCATTAACCGCAGGCGTAATATTTAGAAGACGGCAAATAATATTGTACAGTTGGATGTTTTGCAGCATATCAATTTTATAGTTTTCCTTGAAATCATTCCCATAACCGTAGAAAATGCCGTACATATCGGAATTAAGATTATCATAACCATGTTTTCCCGCACCACTTCTTGCATTATTTCTGCTGCTGAAAATATTATAGGCACTGTCGGCAAGAATTATAAGATTGCCCGTATTGGGATTTGAGCCGTAGTGCAGCCGTTTGGGAACATCTGTATTTTTCCACGCTTTAAGGTGGTTTGCCCTGCCAAGCATTAACAATGCGGAGTCTAATTTATTTTCCTTAATTTTCATTATTGCAATCGGATTGCCGTTGTTGGAATAATCAATCCATTCCTGCTTTAAATAATCCGAAAGATATTCGGACCGCTCAATAGCGACAGGACACATTCCATGATCGGAAACGATTATAAAATGAATTTGAGCAGCATTAGGCAACATCTTTATTTTATCGTAAAACATACCAACAATGCTGTCACATTGCCTCACACTTGCTTTTGTTTTTTCGCCGTTTACAGGATTATCGTAATGGCTTACATTGTCGGGACTTTCAAAATAAAACATTATAAGGTCGGGACGCTCCTGCTGCGGTAACTGCAACCATTTAAGCACTGTATCAACTCTGTCTTTATAAGGAATCCTGCTGTCAAACGATTTCCATACGTCAGGGCGCATACCTTGAATATCCGCTTCGCTGCCTACCCAAAAGAAATTTGCGGTCCGCTTACCCTGTTTTTGCGCCGTGTTCCATATCGGCTCACCTTTATAAAATCGCCCATTTCCGACTATATCTTTTTTTGACATAGAATACTCTGTGTTTAACTCACTGCTGTAAAATGTATTATGAACAATGCCGTGATTATCCGGATAAAGACCTGTTGCCATTGAATAATGATTGGGAAAGGTTATTGTAGGGAAAGAAGACTGCCATTTTTCAGCAGATACTCCTTCTTTTGCAATACGGTCGAGGTTGGGAGTGCCGATAATATGTTTGTAGTCCCAGCGAAAGCCGTCCATTGACAGCACTACTACGATATTTTGTTCGGCGGCATGTTTTGCCTGCTGTGGCGATTTTGCATGAACGCCCGCTGTTGAAATAATTATAAATAAAAGAATTGACAGAGTGATAAAATTTTTCATATAAATGGAATTTTAATGGATGCAGACGGATTAACTGCAAAGATTTGGTGCAAAGTTACGGAAATAAATTGGCGTAAGCAGCAACCGAACTTTTGTATCGCCCAAACGCAGCACCCTGTAACCAAGAAAGGGTACGCCGAAACGGGTATTGTGATTGCCTGCCGTTTTTTATCCCCCATTTCCGCTTTAAATCCATCCACCGGCTTCCACAGTTCATATCCTTCATATTGAAATATTTTACGTCGGACACTAATCTGTAATAATCCACGCTGCCCTTGCGCGTGTTGTTATTATTACCTGTTTTTTCCGTTCTTGTAACAATGAGTCCTTATGCTGTTTGGCGATTGTCTTTGCACTGTCACCGGTATTTATTTAATGCACACGATACAAAAAATATGTATTATTTCCGTTTACAAATTCTGTCCGGCACTGCTACTCCATACTTTCTTTCGCTTTACACCTCAAAGTAACCTGTTTAAAATTTTTATTTCATTTATTCTCTACGTATAAAGTCGTTGCTGTTGCACTCTTTTCTGTTGCTGTCGCACTCTTTCCTTTTAAACTGTTTCTTGTGGCGGAGTGGGAAGAAGGACTATGGTACTATCGCTGTCCGGAAGCCGATGATGTTTCTCAATAGGTCCGGTGGGGCGTAGCCGTAGCGAAAGTCCAACGAACAGTGAGCCGGATAATTGGACCAGTCACCGCCACGTGTTATACGCCAGGAAGCACCGGAAACGACAAGCACACCGTCCTGACCACCTGTATAAGTAGCACCTGTTTTGTACCAATCCAACAAGTACTCATTTAAGTTACCGCTTACGTCATATAACCCTACACTGTTCGGGGCTTTTTTCCCTACTTCGTGTACGTGTTTTCCACTGTTGTAACTGTACCATGCTATTGGAATTAGCTTTAAGTCATTAGTATTTAACAGATTCGGAACGTCCGTCATTTCCGTTGGGCTCGGATAATGGCTATTTGTAGATGATTTACCGCCATTGTTGTCAGTCGCACAACCACCGTAATACCACTGACCTAAAGTCGGTAACATCCCACCTAACCATATACTGTAAGCCATCCCACCATACCAACTTACGTAACTACACGCATAATTGTTATTGTGGGGACTCTCATCGGACTCAAAAGTGACGGCATCACTCGGACCAAAAATTTTACTCGTTGAACTGTAGTATATCTGTCCATAACTGTTTTTTGCATCCGTACTGAAACTACATAAATCCCAATCTGTCGCTGTTATACTTACTGATGTGCCTGTATCCAAAACTGTCTTTACCGTTTTGTTTTTGTGACCGCTTAACGGCGCATAAGTAGTATCAGAAAGTATTGCTGAAAGGTCTGCAGCAGATATTTCTACTATGATGTTATTGTTCACATCCTTGTCGCTGCTTATCACCGGCTCTATCGCGTTTAAAAAACATGCAAATTGACTGCATGTCGTCTCGGTTGACGACAGGTAATATCGGGAAAGTTTGTAAGTGCTCCCACTCTCATTCATATCATCATAATCGTTTATTATCTTGAAACCTTTCGTGTTTATCAAAGACGCCATTCGCGGACAATTGGCATTATTTACTATCGTGTTGTTTATTATGTTTACATCGCCTTTTAGAGTGTTTTCTGCTGCGCAGTCCACACCTAAACCCAAATCGTCCATGTTGGAATATATCAGGCAGTTTACTACGTTTCCGCCTTCTACGTCAGCATACACCGCACCGCCTTTTGCCGGAGCTGTTATACTCCATGTTGAATTTGTTGGTGTGCTTTTGTTGTAACTGAAATTGCTACCACCCGGATTAAAGGCTACATTGCCTCTTAATATACAGTTGTAGATTGAACCGCCTTTTAATAATACTCCTCCTCCGTGTTTTACCTCATTCGGATTGCTTGTTGTGCTTCGGGCGTGACCGTTGCGGATTAGACAGCCGTCTATTACACCGCCTGTTTTTATTGTGGCTACTCT
>JAIRNR010000002.1 GCA_031257915.1 Bacteroidales bacterium | reverse complement strand
GGTAGTAAAGCATGGTGTCCTGTCACCTTTTTATCGTTCACACAGTTATCATTAAGTGTAATGCCGGCATATTTTGCCGCAGCCATGTTAAATTCTATATTAAATCCGCCGCATAGATTTAAGAACTTCGGTATCTCTGCGAATAGGTTTTCGCCAATAAAACGGCTATCTGTGCGGGGGTAAGACATAATCCCGGTTTCATATAATTTTTGGGCAATAGCATCCGTATCCGCAGCTGTCAGCCCATGGCGTTTATTCGCTTCTTTCTGCAATTCTGTTAAATCCAACAATAAAGGCGGATTTTCTACTCGTTCTTTTGTTACAATTTTTACGATATTCGCTACATTAAGAACCGACTGTTTAATACCTTCGGCTTTTGCCTTTTCATCAATGCGGTCAGTTGTAGCGGTAAATACTGTTCCGTCTTTTTCAAGCGTAAGTCGAACGGTGTAGTAAGGAACAGGAATAAAGTTTTTATTGATTAGATACCGGTTGCACACAATGGCCAACGTCGGGGTTTGTACCCGGCCAATAGAAACCATGTTGCCAGTGCGCACAGTCATAGCCCGGGTACCGTTCATACCAACCAACCAGTCTGCTTCGCTCCGGGCACGACCGGCAGCGCCTAAGTTATCGTATTGTCCGGCAGGCGCCGGCGCCGCGAACGCCTTTTTTACATCTGTTTCCGTAAAAGTCGATAGCCACACGCGCTGTATCGGCTTATTAACGCTGCCGGCAAGTTCAAGAATGTATCGGAATATCAACTCGCCCTCCCTGTCCGGGTCACAGGCATTAATAACTGTATCTACCTCTTTCCGAGCGATTAGTGATTGTATGATTTTTACCTGTGCGACCTTGTCTGCAGCTGCACGAAGTTTGAACCGTTCCGGCAGCATGGGGAGTTCTTCCATGCGCCATTTGATCGAAAATCCGTAATCTTCCGGCGGGCACAATTCGGCCAAGTGGCCAAAACCCCATGTAAAGATATAACCGGCGCCTTCTATATAGCCGGATTGATTTGTTTTTGCGCCTAAAAATGCGGCCATTTTCCGGGCAGCATCAGGCTTTTCTGCAATTACGAGTTTCATATTTTTTTGAATTTTGTCGATTGAATATTTATCGTTATTTTTGTAGTGTTAAAATTTCATTGCTATGGACATTTATGAAAAAGCAGGCGATCTTGTAATAGATTTAGCTAAACTTGTTTTTGGCGGAGTAATACTTTCCAGTATCATTTCGGACAATGTTGATGCAGTGATTTTGTACATTATTGGATCTATTATTACTGTTGGTTTTATATCTGCTGGTTTTTTATTTTATAAATTACAAAAAAGAAAGAAATAATGGGATTACCTATCTTTATTGGTGTTATGGGGCTAATAGGCATCATCGCCTCGGGGGTTGTTTTTTTCAAAAACAGAAAAGTTTTGTGGCCTAAACATCAACATTCTGCATAGCTTGTATTAGCTTATCTGCTAAATGTGAACGAACTTCGGTATCTTCAATTTTACAGACGCTGCGCATCACCTCTAATAGCTGCATTGTAGGTGTTTGGTGGTGAAGTTCCGGCAAATCCCGCGTATAGGGACAATCATTTTCCATTATCTCCGGCGTATATTTCCCGGTTCGCCGAATAGCCGGCAATACTTCCGATGTTACCAATTTGCGGAATGCTTTTGCCCCCGGCTTATGTGAATGAAAAATTAAAGCATATAACCCGCTTTCACTGACTATGACCATTTCACGCTGCTGATTTACACCGCTCTTTGACCTGATGTACATTTTATGTACACCAGCTTCATCTTCGTCTAAATCAAACCTTGTTAAACTTGCATTTCTAATACCCAATATATTACACACATCTTTTGCCACAAACCACGGCTCCTTATTAATCATTACTGTCCGTACAGGGTGATTGGTTGTGGGAAAAGTGAATGTGTCCGAACTTTCCGGCGTGGGTGACAACTTCAAATCTTCTATCATATCCCAAAATCTTCTTACCTTTGGGCCGTCGATGAAAAGGCCAAGACGCACCACACCGCGCTTTGTCCACATTACATCCTCTGGTGAATGTATAAAATGCTTGCCTTCTATAAACTCCACAGCATGACGGCGCACGCTATCTTGTATTACTGCCATAGTTACATCATAACCTTTGGCCACGTCCTGTGCTGCCATTAGAAATTCGTGCTTGTCGTCCGGTGATAAATCGACAGTTACGCCGGCGTTCACAACAAGGCTCAGTTTTTTGTTTTGTATATTATCCATTATTCTATTAATTTATCTCGAATAGCCATAAGATTGGTGGCCATATTCGTTCGTAAAACACTATTTTCGATATGGCACGCATTATTCATCGCATAACATACGTCACTCATTATTGATAATACCCATTCTGTAGCTTCTTGACTATACAATTGCTCGTTCACTGGAGACATCACATCCGGCTGGGTATATGGACAATCATTTTCTATTATTTCGGGCGCATACTTACCGGTCTTCCGGAGAACCGGCAAAATAACTTCAAAGACCCATGTCTTAAATTTTTCTGCTTCCGGCTTCCGGGATTTGAAGATAAGCCGGTACAGCCCCGGTTCGTTCACGATAAGCATTTCTTGAGTTTCACGTGCTTTGCTTTTCCCCGATGATGTGGTCGGTATATTATACCGGCCACATTCATTGTCGGGGAAATTCTGAAATGTATGTCCGGTCACCGTGATGCCTAATACATCGCACACATCTTTTGCCACAAACCACGGCTCGCCGTCAATCATTTCCACCCGGATGGGCTTATGGTTATGGTCAAAAGTAAATAATTCCGGTATGCTTTGAAAATCAGTAATCTGCTTTTGTTTTTTATTCTTGGGTTTCATAACTTTTTAATTTGATAATTACCTTTTAAACTGTACACCGGTATCAATGGTCACAGGTTTAACTTTTTTATTTCGTTGTTTCGCATATTTGGCTAAAGAAAACCCCTTGTTATTGCTCCAGCGAGCAGTGATCACGTTGTTGTATGCATAGATGGAATTTGCTGTGTTATGGTTTCTTCTTATAACTTCAAGTTCTATAATTTTTCTGTTTAATTCCTCTTCGATGCTGCCGAGTTCAACAGTTCGATTGGCCGCGTTGTCTGCAAGAATTTTTTGCGCCTGTAATAACAACTGTAAACGCTCACCGTCACCTATAACTAATGTTGTGTCATACAACAATCTGCGAATCGTCACTAATGCCATGGAATCTACAACGCGGGATGCATCCGATGCCCGGATGTCGTCCACCAATTTCTTTTTTTCCCTAGCCTTTGTCCACAACTGAAGGTCTAACACGGCATTATCAAGGCCTGCTAAATAATTGTAAGCATATTGTGCACGTGTTGAAACATTATTCCCGGGATCATAGGATATGGCTTTTCTAAACTTGTTATACTCTTCATTGTCTATATGAAGCATGTAATCTGCAGGATTAAGCGAACGACCTAATTCTTGCTCTGCGAAATAAACAAAACCTTTCAAGTTAAAATCTTTTATCCCTTCAGCTACTCTTTTCAATTTCTGATAATTCCTTTCGGCAAAATCGTATGTTTTTTGCAGTTCTCCTTTAACCTCCTTTACCTTATCTATTTGATCACGAGCCCACCCAATCATTTCCTCGTATTTTTTGATTTGTTCCGCGAAATTCGCTACCATTTGTGCAGTCTGTGATTCCTCTAACCACTCCATTATTGGGGCAGAAACAACGGTGGGTAGCTGTCCGTACATACTTAAATATGACGACAATACAACACACACAAAAGTTAAAAAATATTTATTTTTCATTTTTTATAATTTTTTTTTGTGAGAAAAAATCGTTTTGTTTTTTTATCTTTTACAATACTTACTTTACCGATAAGGATGAAAATAGCAAGTACGCCTAATGGTAAACTTATTGTTGCCAAAAATGTCAGAATTGGAAAGGTTGTTAATGGCACTGTTAATAAATAAACTATACTTGCTATAAGCATAATAACTGTTATATGTAAATATTTTTTATTTTTCATCTTATTATCTGCCTAATTTCTTTGCAGCAGCTATCGGAGTTTTCAATATTTTAGCCTTATTTGTTAAGTTGCGTGTAGCCATACTGGCCATTCCAACGACCTTGCTCATGAACATCCCGGAAGCTTCGCCGCCGGCATATAATGACGTAAGATAGGGCACGAGACAATAACAGATTACAAGGATAACGTTCAGCGCAATATCTATGCCTTTGGAACCGCCAAGCGCTTCGTACTTTTGTGGGAAATCGGTTACCTTGACTGTACCTGATGATATATATGTGGAACGGCCGATGAAATCAAGGTCACCCACTAACAGAGGCGAAGATAGATCAAACCCTAAATCATGAAGCGAGGTTTCCGTTTCAATTTCACCAAGTACGGTAGCGTTCTTTTCAAGTTGCTCTAATGTATATAGTCCGTTTTCCGCAAATCCTATTACTACTTTATCCAATATGGATATGGTGAGCGCCCATAATGTTATCGCTATATACAATTTAAACCACTTCTGAAACATCCCTTTAAACATTGGAATTATACTCAGTAATATGACAAAACTGCCAACAATTATCATAAATGAAAGGAAAACATCCCTAACGTAATTTATACACGTACGAATAATACGGATACTTTGTATTTCAAAAAAATCCCAAAATGAGGACATCGAGCGAAGAATCGTCGCAGTCGTTTCCTTAATAAAAATCGCAATACTTTCCATACTATAAGCTACCAATCCTATCGAATCTTTCTGATAAGATTGGTCATTAGCCGCTTTTTCTTGTAACGTTTTTTGGATGTCAATACGTGCATCTAACTTTTGCAAATCTTCTTTGATTCTTGTAATTTTTGCCAACTTAACAACATCCGTATCACTATCTATAGTGTTAATAACAACGCCCATAATTTTACCTGTTACGTCAACGAATGTTGGATACCCAGCAATTAAAAACGTATAAAATATGGGGATAAATAAATATTTTTTTAAATCCAATTTATGATCTTCACCCATGCCGAATAAAAACATAATGAAACCATAAGCAAATACTAATACTACTATAAGTGGTAAAAATTGAATACACAGATCTCTAACATCAAGAGTAATATCCGCTATTGTGCTTAAAAAATAACTAGAACCGGAAATTGTTTCCATTTTATTGTATATTACTAATTTAAATTAAATACATCTTTTAAAGACATTACTTCTGAAATTATCTTATCATAGTTCCGCCGGGCATCAACGCCGTGGGCAAACAAAGGCACTTCGTATTCATCTGTGATAATACCCTGATCCTCCAACCGGATGAATTGCGCCCGGTAATAAGAATTGGGTTTTCGATCTACGATTTTCCCCACATATTCACCGGTACTTAATGAAGCCACATCCTGTATCCGAAGAATACTCTTTTCTTGAACATTAAACGAGACATTGGCGTTGGAAGTGTTAGACCCAACAGACTTACTTTTGCCCATCGAGGTATTTTCAACTATCCGTTCTTCTTTTCCAAAAAAGTCACTCACATACTTTAAAGTATCCAACTCATTGCAGTTCCCAAAAAACATATTGCTCATTGATCCGAGAATATTCTTCCGGGCATCTTTTCCATACATGGTGTCGATTTGGGATATATCCTGGGCAATAAATGTAGCGCATATTTTATTCGAGCGGCCGGTGTTCGGCAGCGTCTCGAATTTTGGCAAATACATGGTCGGCGCTTCATCCAACAGGAAGATGGATTTATGCCGGCGCTTTACGTTCATCATCTTCCGGCAAACCGTTACAATTAGCGATGCCACAGGTGCAATGGTTTCTTCTTTCTGCTGGTCGTTTACGATACACAGCAACACCGGCGCATTTTTATCATTCAGGTTTAAATTTATTTCATTTCCGGACAACACCCAAAAGAAATTTTCGTTATCAAGTTTCTGAGTTTCACCTTTTAGTGAAGATATAACGCCGGCTACCTGTTCAAATGCTTCCTTCTCCACCGCTTCTTTAATAGCAGACGATATAGACATGCTTTGTACATCATTCTTCAGTAGCGAAACAATTTGTTCTGAGCTAAACTGGTTAATCGCTGTGAACACGTGCGGAATAGTGCAGATTTGCGGAAGTTTCTTCGCAAAAAACATAATCATTGCCTTTAACAGTAAAATGGGTTGCGCAACAAAAAAGTCACCGGCCTTCTTGATCCAGTCTTTGTTCAAATTTTTAAGGATAGCGTTAGCGTATTCCTCAATAAACATGGTGTCTGTTATGTATTCCGGCGCGATGGGATTGATCCGGTTCGTCCGGGATAAATCTGAAAAATTGACGATTTTTAGCGGTACATCCTTGAATGCTGTGGGATACCGTTTGTACGCTGAATAAACCACATTGGTAAGGTCAAAATATTTATAATCATATACAATGCCAGACCAGCCGTTTTTTACCATTTGGTCAATCATCGGGCTGGCGATGCTGGCTGTTTTGCCGGCGCCGGCGCCACCGTTCACAAAAATTCCCCGAAATGGATTGAGAATATTTATCCAACCATCCGTCGTTTTAAAGTAGAACCCATCTACATTATCTCTCCGTTGTCTGTCAGATGATAAATCAGAAGGGTCATGGCTGTTTTTTAGCACAATAGCCGAAATTTCCCGTACTAGGAGAATAGTTACTGTAAAACAGGCTATGAACACGGACGGATACACATATTTCATCGTTTCGAGAGCGTGGATAATATCAGTGATAAAAACAAATATTCCGGTGATAAGTATAAAAATACTTCCAATAATTATTGTGATAAATAATTTTGATACATGGTCTCGCTTTTTTAATGAGATGAGCGTATTATAGGCGACTATGAAAATAAATCCAATGGAAGCGGCTCGGAATAACCATCCGTTAGCCGTAAAAACATTTTTTATCCCTTCCATTTGTAACACATGAGCTGACACCGGATATTTCTCAATAAAGAAATCCGCCATAATGAAGGCATAATCAAGCAGTACGAAAAAACAAAATACAGCTGCCAGGAGAAGGTAAAAATTCTTGTTGTCGCTCATGGTCGGTGATGAATTTTACATACTATTATACATTGTCATTAATTTAGTTGCCATGCCAATACGTAAATCGCCGTTGTCCACAAGGCACACATCATTCATCAGTTCCATCATACACTTGACAATCTTTCCGCCACTAAATAATTCATCCGGTCTTACCGGAGGATTGGTATATGGACAATCGTTTTCCACCTCCCCAGGCGCATACTTGCCGGTCTTTCGGAGAACCGGCAATAACTCTTCAAATACCCATGCCTTAAATCGTTCTGCTTCCGGTTTCCTGGACTTAAATATGAGACGATACACGCCGGGCTCATTGACACAAATCATTTTCTGGTCCCCGCCAAGGATACGTATATCATTAGGGGATGTTATAGTATAACATCCCTTTTCGTTATTAGGGAAATCCTTTAAAGTAGCACCAGACCATGTTATACCTAATATACGGCATACATCTTTTGCCACAAACCATGGTTCATCATTGACCGCTACCACCCGGACAGGCTTGTGGTTATGGTCAAACGTAAACAGTTCCGATATCTCCGGCGGCGCTTGATTTGCAGTTTGTTTTTGTTCGATTTTCATCATTATCACTCATATATTATAATTATACTTCAGGAGAAAATATGTTTTTACAACAATGCCGGCTAATAAACAATTCTAAATTTCTCATAAATAAAATCAAGTCTTCGTCTCCAACACACATGGTGAGATATTTTTTTTCAGGTGTATTACGCGACGCTGCTTCAATTTCGATAATATTTTTTTCTTTATCATCAATACTGTCACTTCGTATAACGTGTACACTGAGATCATGATCAGTTTTCCGTAATGTAATTCTATCCAATATATCATTACCATTATTGGTTAAAATGTGTTCTACCATATGCTATTTGATTTTATGTCCATTACTTTTTTTTTGCTTGGTCGCGAAACTGTCAAAAGTTTGTTTAACTTTCTCTACTAATACGTTCGATGTCTTTAGGTTAGAATCTTTTTGACGTGCCTCAATTTGTTTTAAATGAGATTCCCGGACGAGTGTAGGCTGTGCATTTAAAATCGCTATTACCTTCACAGTATGATTATTATCAATAGCCGCAGTCAGGCCCTTAGGGGTTAAATCTTCTCTCTTATCAATCCGGATCTTATCTGGGTCGTTTGTCCACCCCTTACCAATGTAGTTCTTTTCCCCTAAAGCCGCTTTTCTTTCCGCTTCTGACAAATTCTTCATTTCCGGCGTATATTTGTTTTCCGAAACGGTCAAATCCGCACAATCCTTGCCGATGCTCTCCGACTTTCTGTCCTGTACGACAAGCTTGTAAACCTCATTCTCCCCAACCTTGTGTATTGCACAGGAGCTGAGTGTCGGATACTCTTTGCCTTCCGGGTTGCTTACATGAACAGCGATAGTGGCTTCAACTCCTTTTGTGACAGATGTCGCTTCTGTTACAAGATAACGCGTTTGCTCCGTCGTCGAGCCGTCAGGATTAAGCACCTTTTCAGCATACGGAACGATACCAAGCCGGGCATCGCCATATTCGTTCATAGTAAGTTTGCTAACCTTGTTTGCGTCAAGATTCACGTTGTAAACCTTTCCGTCGGCACCATCCTGTCCAAACTCCGTTTTAAATGCCACTCCCACAACCCGGGTTTCGCCGAACTTGGTGCTTTCGTCATAACCCCGACCAACGAATTGGTATTTGTCGGTTTCCGGGTCTTTCTGCTCCAAGGCGACAGAATAATTGGAGAGGTCGGCCCCGATCTTTTCCCGGGAAGCGGCAAAAGCTTTGATATTGCCATATGCATCCACAGGTGCCTTTAACAATTCGTCTTTCGACACAACCAACTGAAGTTCGCGCTTAGAGTGCTTGTCCCCGACATATACGCTGTGTGTGGGGTGCTTTTCTTGTACTTCTTTCTTCGGCTCAATCGCAAGATAAATTTCATTACGTTTGCCGGCGCCGTCAATCTTTTCGATAGCTTCTTTGCTAACTTCGAAATTGTAAAATGTACCTTTCTCGGTAACCGTCTTGTAGGAATTTCCTACGTAAATTTTTTCATTCATATCTTCTTTATTTAGTTGATTATCTATGTTTTCTTTCTTTTTAGCACTCCTTGCTAATTCTGCAATAAATTCATATTTATCTCTTTCTAATTCCGCAAGTATTTTAACAGGTGTATTAGGGTTATCAATCACCCCCCAGCGAATAAGTTCACTTTCATCTTTTGCTAATTCTGTGAGTACTTCAACAGATGTATTAGGATTACCAGCAACATTTATGCGAACAAGCTCATCTTTATCTTTCACCAATTCTGCAAGCATTGCAGCAGATGTGTTAGGGTTATGAACAACATCCCGGCGAACAAGCGCATTTTTATCTTTCGCCAATTCTGCGAGTGTTTCAACAGAGGTATTAGGATTACCGGCAACATTCCGGCGAACAAGCGCATTTTTATCTTTCGCCAATTCTGCGAGTGTTTCAACAGAGGCATTAAGGTTACCAGCCACATCCCGGCGAACAAGCGCATTTTTATCTTTGGCTAATTCCGCGAGTGTTTCAGCAGATATATCGGAATCAAATTTAACGGCCTCTTTATAGATATTCATATATTCTTCCGCATACTCTTTTGTAGTCATAATGTTTTTAATTTGATTATTAATTAAACTCTCAACCCACTATTTTTCTTTTGTTTGTTCTCAATAGTATTTTCGCTAAAAATTTGTTTCACCCGGCTTTCTATCACCGACGATGTCTTCAACCCCTCTTTATTCCGAGCCTCAAGCTGTTTCAAATGGGATTCCCGAACAACTGCAGGCTGTTTATTCAGAATTGCCATAACCTTTACAGTGTGATTGTTATCAATAGCCTTTGTCAAGCCTTCAGGTTTTAGCTCATTTTTGTGGTCAATCCGGATCTTATCAGGGTCGTTTGTCCACCCCTTACCGACATAGTTCTTGTCGGCCAAAGCCGCTTTTCTTTCCACTTCCGGCAGATCTTTCATCTCAGGCGTATATTTGTTCTCCGAAACAGTCAAATCCGCACAATCCTTGCCGATGCTCTCCGACTTCCTATCCTGTACGACGAGCTTATAAACCTCATTCTCCCCAACCTTGTGCACGGCGCAAGAGTCAAGCGTCGGATAGTTCTTACCTTCCGGATTGCTTACATGAACAGCGATAGTAGCTTCAACCCCTTTTGTGGCAGATGTGGCTTCGGTTACTAAGTAACGAGTCTGTTCTGAGAGCGAGTCGTCCGGGTTGAATACTTTTTCGGAGTAAGGAACGATACCAAGCCGGGCATCACCGTATTCGTTCACAGTAAGTTTCCCAACTTTATTTGCGTCAAGGCTTACGTTATAAACCTTTGCGCTGTTTGTTCCATATTCATCAAGGGGCGTTTTGATGGCCGTACCCATGACACGGGTTTCGCCAAACTTTGCAGTCTCGTCATAACCCCGGCCGATGAATTGATACTTGCCGGTCTCCGGGTCTTTCTGCTCCAGGGCGACAGAATAATTGGAGAGGTCGGCGCCGATCTTTTCGCGTGAAGCAGCAAAAGCGTTGATGTTGCCGTACTCATCCACAGGCGCCTTTAACAATTCGTCTTTCGACACAACCAACTGAAGTTCACGCTTGGTGTGCTTATCACTGACGTATAGGCTATGAGTGGGATGCTTTTCTTTCACCTCTTTCTTCGGCTCAATCGCAATCATAACCTCATTGCGTTTACCAATTCCGTCAATCTTCTCGATAGCCTCTTTTTTAACCTCAAAATTGTAAAATGTACCTTTCTCGGTAACTGTCTTGTAGGAATTTCCTACGTAACTTTTTGTTGATTCCATATTTTTATTATTTAAATGATCTTTTTGTGGATTTACTTCTTCTATCTTCCTTTCAGCCATTCTGCTAACTATTTTATCCTCATTTTCAGCCAATTTTGTAAGTGTTTCGATTGGTGTATTAGGATGCAAAGCAACAGATTTACAAATAGATATATCAGGAGCATCGGGGTATTTTGCCAATAATGTCAATGACTCATTTGCTAGCTTTGCCAACACCTCAGCAGGTGTATTGGGATTATTAGCAACATTTTTACGAATTGAATCACATATCATTCTATTAGCATAATTTTTCACTGATGCCAGTTCTGCAAGTGTTTCTATAGGTGTATTAGGATGGATGGCAATCTTGTCGCAAACAGTCACAGATGATGATTCTAAATCCGGATTCTTCATCAAGTTAGTCAATGCCTCCTTTGCTAATTCTGTTAATGCTTTAGCAGGAGTCTTAGGATTCTTAGATAAAGGTATAGGAACTTTTTTATCTTTCACCAATTTTGCTAGAGTTTCAGCAGATGTGTTAGGATGTTCAGCGACACTCTGGTGAACAAATAGATCTTTATCTTTATTAATTTTCGCCAATTTTGCTAAAGTTTCAGCAGATGTGTTAGGATGTTCGGCGACACCCAAGAGAACATATAGATCTTCATTTTTAACTTCTGCCAATTTTGCTAAAGTTTCAGCAGATGTATTAGGATCCCTGAGTTTTGGATGATATACTTCCCATTTTTCCAAGTTTTCCATATTTTTATTATTTAATTGATTTTTTGTGTCCAATAATTTTGGATTTTCAAAATTTTGTATTATCTTTGCAGCACGTCCGAATAGTTGTCTAACCTCAGCGGAATTGTACCGCTGTTTAGAAAGCCATTCGGACATCCTTTTTTTATCAGCATATTCCAACAATCCTTCATCAATCCAATTGGCAATATGGGCATTTGTTCGCCGATAGTGAACACTTCTTATATCGTTTATTTCAATATTTCCCTTGCGTTTATTAGCTTGTAATGCCACAACATAGTTTTTCCCCTCGTGCTCAATTTCTGTCATTATCACATAACTACCTATGTGTGTGGCGCTCCGAAATACCGCCATGGGATTCTGAATAGCTTTTGGTAAATCCTTTACTTCCGATAAATTGAACGGATGATTTTCTTGCATCGACTTGTCGGTAAGACGTGAAGCTTGTAACTCAATGGGCAGACTTGGTATAGACGCAGATTGTAAAATCTCGCCGGCATTCCCCAACTTGTAGGTGTGGCCTTTTGGCAATGTCCCGTCGATTTGTCGCTGCAGTTCCTCGTTAAAACGACTGTTTATCGCATCTAATCTGGCGGCATCAGTCGGATATTCCCGGTGCAACTGAGTATCTATAGCATTTACCCTCATGGGCGACAGTTGTTGTGCTTCGGCGATCTTTTCGTCAAGTTCATTTTTTATCCCTAAGGCCTGAGTTATGTAATCAGCAGATTTTGCCGCATCTACTATCGCTTTGTACACAAATTTATTGTCTTGTTTTGCTTCAGAAATCCAGCTTTTGATATATGCAAGATTATTGTTGGAAATTTCTTTTTGTACACCCAGTTTCATACCAGACATAGCGGATGAGATTTCGGCAATCAATTCTTCCCTTGCCCTGAAAACCGTATCGCTCACCATGCCAAGATCCCGATTAAGTCTTTGCTCATGCCCGGTACTGTGTGACATCTCGTGCAATAAGGTCGCAAAAAATTCTTCCTGACTGTTAAATTGCTCCATGCGCGGAGATACTATTTTATCCACTGGAACACTATAATAGGCTTTATTGCCATGAAATTCAATGGGGCATACCCATGCATTGTTCTCTATCATGGAAGAAAGCGCCTC
>JAIRNR010000079.1 GCA_031257915.1 Bacteroidales bacterium | reverse complement strand
TTCTTCGGCAACAAAGGCGTCGTACAATTCTTTTTGCGGATTGCAAAATCCCCACGTGCCGTTATAAATATCGTACTCCGGCGCAAGTGTCATTTTTTCGCTGCGCCAGCCTGTCATGGCAGCATACAAACTCATAACCGCATTGTTCGGATCATCTAAGGAATTGAGTTCAAACATTGATTCGCTGTTGTTTTCTCTGGTATATTGCAAAATATTTTCGTAATCGTTACCGGGCAACAGCGTGTATTTGCCGGAAGCGATAACTTCGTCAAGTACTGTTATGGCTTGCTGCCATTTTTCTTGAAATACGTATGCCTTGCCGAGCAATGCCTGCGCAAACTGTTTGGTAATTCTGTACGATGAATTGTCACCTGCACCCGCTTTTTCGCGCAAAGCATTTGAGCTGATTGCTTCCGTAAGGTCGGTTTCCACTAATGCCCACAGTTCGGCAGGTTTACCGTTAGGCTGTTTGTATTCCGACGGAGTCAGGATATGATCTACTAACGGCGGCGTACCCCACATTGAAATCAGGTCAATATAGACGAATGCCCGCCATACTCTAGCTTCGGCTCTCACTTGTTTTTGAACGGCAGATTCGTCGGGAACATAATCAAGAATCAGATTTGAGCGGTAAATTACTCCGTAAAAATTCTGAAAAGCCGCTACAAGGTAAGGATGTTCGGCATTGAATGTATATTCGTTCAACCGTTCATTTTCCGCATTGTCGCTGCGATTGCCGCCGCCGCTCCAAAAGTCGTCGGACAACAGGTTTTTCAAAAACCAAATATTATAATACGTGCCGGAATTGGAGTAATAGGCATATACTGCCGCTAATGCTTCTTCTGCTTCTTCATCGGTTTTATAGAAAGTGTCGGGGGGATAAGAGCCATGCTGTTTATTGTCAAGCATCTTATTACACGAAACCGGCAAAAGCATTGCAATAGCAAATAATGCCATACTTATATTTTTCATTGTCTTCATATAGTTTATCATTTAAAATTACATTTTTAATTAAAAAGTGATATTCACACCGAATACGATCTTTTTTGACGAAGGATAGTTTCCCACATCAATCCCTGTTCCGTTTCCGGTACCTACTGTTTCGGGGTCAAAGCCCGGATATTTGGTAAAGGTGAAGAAGTCGTCAAGCGATACGTATGCCCGAATATTTCTGAGATGCATCTTTTTCAGAACCGATGTCGGAAGTGTATAGCCTAACTGGATTTGTTTTATTTTGAAAAACGAGCCGTCAAAAACATACGCATCGCTTAACCAGTACTTATCCTTGTCCGTAGCGTTTGTGCGTGCCATTGCAGCGTCGGGATTATCCGCTGTCCAACGCCGGTCGTAAAACATTTTTAACGTATTTGCCTGTACGCGGTCGCCGCGGTTAAAACCCATAAGAATATCATTTCCGTGAGCACCCACACCGAATATCGTAAGGTCAATACCTTTCCATGCCATATTAACAGTAAGTCCGTACGTAAAATCAGGCATAGGCTTACCAATCATTGTTTTGTCGTAGTCGTTAATAATACCGTCCTCTTTAATATCTTCAAAAATAGGGTCACCGGTAGCCTTATCAATACCTTTTACTTTGTAACCTCTTATATACCACGCCGGATAACCTGCTTCAAAAACAGTAACTCCCAGCTGGGTAGTAGTCACCATTCCGCCGTTAATTCGCGTCAGCGATTCGTGAATTGAGAGAACCTCATTTTTCAGTGTGGCAAGATTAGCCTTTATTCCGTAACGGAAACCGCCGGCATTGTCGGTCCAACCGAGTTCAAATTCCACACCTTTATTTTCAATACTGCCCGCATTTATGGGCGAGGCTGTGTTTCCTACAATATTAGAGAGTGTAACGCCCGACATAATAAGGTCTCTCGTTATTTTATTGAAATAATCGAAACCGAATGTTAAACGGTTGTTCAGAAAACGTGCGTCAAGACCTATGTCAAACTGTTCGGAACGTTCCCAGCCAAGTTCGGGATTACCCAACACGTTCGGGAAATATGCGTTGGTGTATGACAAATTATTTGTGAACGGATACATAACAGGATCTTGTCCGCCGAAAGCATTTGCAACAGTATGCATCATGGCACTGTTCCACAGCCACGAGCCTGTAAGCATTGACGGCGAACCGTTTTGTCCCCAGCTGGCGCGGAGTTTAAGGTGCGAAACTGCTTTAAGTGCAGGCTCAAAAAAACGTTCGTTTGAAATAGCCCATCCTGCCGATACTGCAGGAAAATATCCGTAGCGTTTTTCAAGCGGCAGTGTGGACTGGTCGGCTCCGTCGCGACGCAGCGATGCCTGTATAAAATACCGTTCGGCATAATCGTAGCTTACACGTCCGAAAACGGAAAACCATGAAATCTTTGTTTCCTCGCCGCCGCTTATCTTATGCACGGCTGTTGCGGAAGCGTATGCAGGATAAGCAAACAGCGGGTCGTCCGAAATACCCAAATCAACATCGTTTCCATTTATTACGCCTGTAACACCGTAATTTATACTTCGCCGAAAGGAAGTCCCAAGCATGGCATTCACATTATGTTTTTTGAAACTTTTGGTGAAATTGGCGAAGTTTTCCCATTGGAAATTTACAGGCGTATTTGCTGTAACAATCAGTTGATTGTAGTTTTGCCTTATTGACCCACTGGCATAAAAATGCTGATTAAACATATAGCTGTTGGATGCCGAAAGTCCGTATCCGAAACGTGAAGTAATAACAAGTTCTTTTATGGGTTTCAAATTGGCATACACTGTCCCGTTCAAGTTATATCCTTTGGAAATAGAATGTATGGACTTGTCGCGCATTATGAACGGATTATACTGATCGCTTATCTGGAAAGCCGACAGAGAATAATAGTTCCCGTTTTCATCGCGATACAGATCATTCAACACATCTTGCATAAATCCAGGCAACTCATCGGGCGTATATGTTACCGGTGTCAACGGGTCAAGTTGCAATACCGACATAAGCAGACTGCCGTACGCCGAACCTTCGGCTACCGATTTGCGCTCATAGTATTCTATCTGGTTATTAGTGCCGACTTCAAGCCAACGCGCAATATTATAACTGCCGTTGACTGTGCCTGTATAGCGTCTGTAAACATCGGCATCATCTTTCACGTAGCCGTCGTTGTTAAGGTACGACAACGAAAGGTAATACGAACCTGCCTGATTACCACCCTGAAACGAGAAATTGTGCCGTTGCATAAGAGAATTTTCAAATGCTGCCTTTGACCAGTCGGTATTTGTCTTAAAATCCCAGTTCTGCATAATAGCGTCCATAGTCAGGTATTGTGCTTCAGTCATGTAATCAATATACTGTTCCGAATTCATTACCTGCGGTATGCGTGAAATGCGTTGAATTGACATTTGAAAGTCGTAACTGATGGAAGTTTTGCCGACTGCCCCTTTTTTGGTTGTAATCAGAACAACGCCGTTACCTGCCGCAATACCGTAGATAGCCGCCGAAGCCGCGTCTTTGAGCAGTTCCATTGACTCAATGTCGTTCGGGTCAATGCCGCCGATACCGCCTTCGGCGATACGTCCGTCCACCACATACAACGGTGCGCTGCTATAATTGGAACTCAGTCCGCGAATACGTACATCGGGCGATGATCCCGGTGCTGCCGACCCCTGCACAATTTGTATGCCGGCTGTTTTGCCCTGCAATGCCTGTTCGGGACGGGTAATAGTGCGGTTTTGCATGTCGTCCGACTTCACCTGCGAAATTGCACCCGTTACGGAACTCTTTTTCTGTACACCGTAACCTACTACCATTACTTCATCAAGTGATTTGGCATCCTGCATCAAAGTAACATTCAATATCTCACCTGTTACCGTTTTTTCCTGCGATACGAAACCGACATAAGAAAAAACAAGCACAGAGCCGGAGGTGGCGGAAATCGTGTATTTTCCGGTAACATCCGTTACTGTGCCGGTTCCCGTGCCTTTTTCCATAACACTGACTCCGACTAATGTACTGCCGTCGGAGCCGCTAACCGTTCCTGATACTCTTACCATGTTCTGCGCGGATAAAAAAAGAACATTTGCCAAAAGGAAAAAAACAAACAACGATTTCTTTCCTGTCAATTTTTTTATTTTTATCATATTATAGAATTTTAAGGTGATTATTTGATAGCAAATTCAGATTGCAATATTAAGAAGCCTTTCTCTATAAATGCTTATTGATTTATTCAAAGATTTACGGTTGCGTTCAAAATAATTTATCTATTTGTTCAAATGTTTATTAAAAATGTCAAAAGTGCTTTTTTGGGGGATTTATGGAGAAATAATTCATCTGAAAAATTGTATTTTTACAACATGAAACTTTCATTTATCGTATCTTTTTTACTGTTATTATTCTGTTCATCCTGTTCAAGAGAGCAAAACACACCGCTGGTATCCGACGCGCCGGCTATTTCTTTGGAAATCTCCAACCAGCAGATTATGTCTTTTGCGGAAGACAGCACAGGATATATTTGGATTGGTACAATGCGTGGACTTAACAAACACACTGTCAATAGTTTTCAGCAATATTTCAGCAGCGAGAATCCAAATAGCGTTTCATTCGATCAAATTACGCAAATTCACCGCGATAGCCGCAATCGTCTGTGGGTTGCCACACGCAGCGGGATTTGCATATATACCGACAAAGATAATTTTGAGCGCGTGCCGATTGAATGTGCGTCGCAGTATGTGGTGGAAATTTTAGAAGACAGCAAAGGACAGATTTTTCTGAATATGGTTTCGCAACTTTGCAAGTTTCAGGAAGATACACGGAAATTTACGGTTGTCGTGCCTGATTTTTCATCTGAGGGCGACTATTCAACACGTTGCTTTACCGATAAGGACGGACAACTTTGGGCTATAAGTTATAACAATATCCGCTGCTACGAAACACAGAGCCTCAAACTGCTTTTTTCTCACCAGCTGAACTTTTATACATATTACTTTTTTTACGCAAAATTTCAGGCAACAAACGGCGAAATCTGGCTTGTATCCCCAAATCGCCTGACGGTTTTTGATATTGCAACCCGCAAATTTCATTCTGCCGCCGCTGCAATTACCAATCATCCGACTTTGTTAAAATCGGCAATTACGCTTGTTTTCCAGTATTCCGAAAATTCGTTTCTTATTAACACTACTGATGGATTCTATTTATATAATACCGATAATCAGAAAATTATATTTCAGAATGAAGATGGTTTTCCATTTCAGGCTCCAAATTTCAGAGTTTCGGTAATGTTCCTTGATTCGAGAAAAAATCTTTGGCTTGGCAGTCATGAACAGGGTTTTGCGGTGGAATACAATTATAAAAAACGCTTTAATACAAATAATTACCTGTTTTCTGCTTTTGAAAATAAATCGGTTACGAATGTGACGGCAGACAAAAACGGAAATCTTTTTGTAGTAACTTTAAATGATGGCATTTTTGTGTATAGTTCTGAAAAAAAGCAAATCAACAGAATTGACATAAAGGCTTTTATGTCGCCGGACGAAAAAAAGTTTAAAAATCGTATTCGCAGTCTTTACATTGACAGTGAAAATTTTGTGTGGTTACTTACCGAAATAAATCATATTTTCAAATGTAAATTTTCGCATGGTGCTTTTATTTTACAGCGTGATTTCTGGCTTCCGACCGCAATAAGCCGTATAGTTGAAGACGGCTGTGGCAATTTTTATGCGGCTGGTTTTAACGAAAATATTTATGTTTTGAAAAAAGGACAGAATCAGTTCGTTCCGAAACAAATCTTTCAACAGTGTAAATACATATTTACCAATTGCCTGAGTCGTTTAAGCAACGGAAAAATACTCCTTGCTGCGTTTAACGAAAATATTATCTTGCTTGACAAATACGGTGAGATTAACGATACTATTGAAATTCTGCCGTTTATGAAGAAAAATCCTGTTTTCGTTCCGACCGTTACTTTTGAGGATTCACAAGGTGATATTTGGATTGGTACGCTGTTTAACGGACTCTTCCACTATCGCACAAAAGAACGGAAAATAGAAGAAATACCGATAACAGTCTGCAACGATATTACAGATATTCGGGAAGATTTGCAACAAAATATCTGGATAAGCACATTGTTTGGTTTAAAGAAATATGACCGGACACTTGGTAAGATGTTTAGTTTTTACAAAAGCGACGGCACCGGCGGCAATCAATTTAACGAATTGAGTTCGTGCCGTGCGGCAGACGGAACGCTTTTTTTCGGAGGTACACACGGTTTAACGTTTTTTAATCCGAAATCCGAAATACCGAGAGAAAAAATTCCAATCGTGTTCGAGAATTTGAAAATTGATAACCGCCTCGTTATGCCTGATGGTAAAATTATTGATAAGCATTTACAGTTTAATCCGACAGTTCGTCTGAAACATAACGAAAACAACGTTACGATTTCATATTCCGCACTTGATTATGTAGAATTTCCACGTGTAAAATATTTTTGCAAAATGGAAAGTATAGACGAGAATTGGCGTGAGATGGATAATCAGCGCGAAATTTACTATTCAAATCTTTCTCCGGGAAAATATGCCTTTCGCGTAAAAATTACAAACCACGACCAAACTGTTACCGAAGGTGAAAATGTGCTTCAAATAGTAATCTCTCCTGCGTGGTGGCAGAGCCGGTGGGCAAAAATATTGTATTTCCTGACTGCAACTTTGCTACTGTTAGCCGTTTATAAAATTGCGCAGAATATAAGAAAAGGTAAATCACTTATAAGGCAAAAAGAACTGGAAAAAGAGCAGGAAAAGCGTGTCAGCCGAATGAATATGAGTTTCTTTGCTAACGTAAGTCATGAGTTTCGTACACCGCTGACGATGATTTCAGGTCCTGTTAATACACTTTGTAACGATCCGAACATTGAGGGCGAAAACAGAAAAATGCTTTATATTGTTCAACGCAGTGTCAGCCGTATGTTGAAATTAGTCAATCAATTGCTTGATTTCAACAAGTTAGAGGAAGACACATTGCGATTACGTGTGAGCCGGACCGATATTATTTCGGAATTGCAAAATTTGTGTAATGTTTTCCGTGTTAATGCCGAAAATAAGCAAATATCACTTATTACCAAAGGTTTGGAAGATACTTTTATCACCTGGCTCGACAGTGATAAACTTGAAAAGATTGTCGGCAATCTGCTTTCAAATGCGTTAAAATTTACACCTGTAAACGGGAAAATTATAGTGAATTTTGATTTGCAGAACGATTTTATCAAAATAACCGTCGAAGACAGCGGTCGCGGTATTCCGCCCGGAAAGCAAGAAAAAATATTTGAACGCTATTATCAAATTATTGACAACGAAAACGGTACATGTAATTATGGTACGGGCATTGGGCTATACTATGCACGTAAATTAGCAAAATTACACCACGGCAACATTTATGCCGAAAATAATAAAAATGGCGGCGCAATTTTTACGCTTCTGCTGCCTGCAGATGACAATGCCTATTCTGCAGAAGAAAAAATGACGGACAAGAAGCAACAAAATGAAGTTTTCCCGCTACCGACAGTTACACAATTAAGCAAAACGAAACAGGAAGACGATGACAAAACACGTTACAAAATTTTAGTTGTGGATGATGACACTGAAATCGGACATTATCTGAATACTCTACTTTCCCCTGAGTATAAAGTTATCAACCGTTTCGATACCAACAGTGCATTTAAAGCAATTGACGAAGAAATGCCCGACCTGATAATTTCAGACGTTGTAATGCCGTATATGAGCGGTTACGAATTTTGTCGCGCAGTAAAAGACGACTTGCAACTTTGCCACCTGCCTGTAATCTTAGTTACGGCAAAAACAACTGTTGAAAGTCAGGTAGAGGGCTTGAAATCGGGTGCAGATGCTTACGTTACAAAGCCGTTCGCACCTGATTATCTGCTGGCTTTGGTAAAGTCGCAACTCACAAACCGTGAGAAAATCCGCAATATCCTGTCTAAAAAAACAAAAACCGACAAAGCAATAGAGAAAATTCTTTCACCACGCGACAGTGCTTTTATGACCGAACTTTATAAGCTAATGGAAAATGAGTTGTCAAACAGTGAATTAAGTATCAAAGATATAACGAGAGTATTAAAAATCAGCCGTACAAAACTGTACTACAAGATAAAAGGACTGACCGGCGTAAATCCGAACACATTTTTCAAAACCTATAAACTTAATCGGGCTGCTGAATTTATTGCCGAAGGCAAACTGAATATTTCCGAAATCGCCGATATTACGGGGTTCAGCACATTGTCGCACTTTTCGGCAAGTTACAAAAAGCAATTCGGCATTTCGCCGAGCAAAACATCTTAATCACAACTCCTCATCGATAAAATACTGATTGCGTGTGGACGAGTTACGTCCTACGAGTTCGGCAAGAAAGCCTGTGAGAAACAGTTGCACACCTACAATAATACAAACAAGAGCAAAATAGAAATATGGTGAATTTGCAACAAGAGGCGCAGCCATTCCTGCTCTTAACACTGAAAATTTTTCAATACCGAGAACAACAACTGCTACTATACCGAGCAAAAATACAATCATGCCGATACTGCCGAAAAAGTGCATTGGCTTTTTTGAAAATTTGCCCACAAACGATATTGAAAGTAAATCAAGAGGTCCGTTTATAAAACGTGCTATGCCGCCGAATTTTGTTATGCCGAATTTTCGGGCGCGGTGCTGTACAATCTTCTCTCCTATTCTTTTAAAACCTGCCTGTTTGGCAATAACGGGAATATATCGGTGCATTTCACCGTAAACCTCAATAGAGTGAACTACTTTGCTTCTATACGATTTTAAGCCGCAATTAAAATCATGCAGTTTAATTCCCGACATTTTATACGTTGCCCAGTTAAAAAGTTTTGTGGGGATTGTTTTTGATAATGGGTCAAGACGTACTTTTTTCCACCCCGAAACAAGATCATAGCCATCCTCTTTAATCATTTTGTAGAGTTCGGGAATTTCGTCGGGCGAATCCTGCATATCGGCATCCATAGTTATTACAACATCACCTTTGCTTGCGTGAAAGCCGGTATTGAGTGCAGCCGATTTGCCGTAATTGCGGCGAAAGCGGATGCCGTGAAAGCAATTATTGTGTTCGTGGATTTTTCGTATAACATCCCACGAACTGTCGGCACTGCCGTCATCAACCATTATTACTTCGTATGTAAAGTTATTATCAGCCATTACACGCTCTATCCACGCGCAGAGTTCCTCTAATGATTCTTCTTCGTTATACAGAGGAATTACGACTGAAATCTGTAATATTTCCTTTTTTTCTTCAATAGCCATACTGTTACGCTTCTTACTTCGCTTGCAGACAAATATACTACATTTTATTGTAATGGCAGATTTTTTACCCAAACAGTAGATTTTCCACTGCCGTTTTAATTTCACCTATTCCCAGCACATCTATACCTTCTTTCAATGGAAACCTTTTTTCTAATGTTTGAGTTATAACAAAAGTGTGTACCGGACGTATATCCTCAATAGCATTATAGTTTCCCTGCGATAAGGACGGAACTGCGGATGCTTTGCATTCAATAGCAATAACCTGTCCTTTAAACACCATTACGAAGTCTATCTCTGCTCCATGAGAAGTTCTGTAAAAATAAAATTCCGCTTTGGGAAAAAGACCTTTAAGGTTAGAAAGCACTATCTGTTCCCATACAGCACCAAAAGCGGGATGCCTGTATATATCTTCAAAACGTTCAAGTCCCAG
>JAIRNR010000041.1 GCA_031257915.1 Bacteroidales bacterium | reverse complement strand
TGTTTGTATTTTGTTCGTTGTTCTACACACTTAAATCTGTGTTTTCTGTTGGGGGGGGGGGGGGGGCGCCATAAGGTATATGACTGTTAATGCGTTACGAAATCCTGACACACCGGCAGAGGAAATGATGAAAAATATTGGGGGGTTAAGGTATATGACTGTTAATGCGTTACGAAATCCTGACACACTGCATAGAGTGTAATCAATTGTTCGCTTGATATGTGAGAATAAAAATATCACAAATAAGTAAAGCGGTATTTTAACTCGTAAGTATTTTACAAATTTATGAATTTTTGTTGGAATTTCTTTTGAAGAATTTACGAATTATTAACATTAAACTTTAACTTCTTTCGGATTGCAACCGGGGCTTTTGCGTTTATAATTTATTCTTTATCAATAAATTAACTTGTTTAAATGCATTAGCCCTGAGATTGCAACCGGATTTCGTAATCTAAGATGAACGGTGTACTAAAGTCCCCTGTGGCTGCGGGCAGTTGTTGGTATAACGGCGGCGCGGGGACGTACTGCGGGCTTTACACTCTGCGGCGGGTGCGGGGCGGACTGCTGCCCTGCTCTTTGCGGTTTACGTTCTGCCGGCGGCGCGACAGGGTTTGCGGACGGCGTACCGGGTGAAGTATAGCGCGGTACGTTGCCGCTGTTGTATGAACGGTGTCTGTATCCCCTTGTACGGTTTACACGAGTTATACGGCTGGAAATATTATGCCCTCCTGTTGTTAACATATCGTTAAACGTTATTACCGCCGACGCTGATTTTAAATAAGGTGAAGATATTTTTGACAATGCGCCTGTATAACTGTTCTTTACGCGTTGTACAGATAATCCTAAATACTTGTAAACGCCGTTTGACATTCGTCTGAAAATCCGCTGTATTTCCTGCCCTCTGTGAAATGTTGCCGCAGTTTTGCTGCTGTAACCAAATGCGCGGGGTGCTGCAAGGTAACGGCAAAGTTTGTTAAAATCATCGTCGGAAAGCATGCCGGCTATCTGCTTAACACGTTCAAGCCCTTTAAAATTGTCGTTTAAAATACCCTGCCGAACATTCTGTTCAATATGCGCCCGCTGTTCGGGAGAATATCTAAAATTATAATTCTCTTCGTTTTGCGCAAGATGTCTATCCATATCACGCCTGATATACTGCCTGAACTGTTCTTCGCTAATAGAATTAGCCGCCACTCTCAATGCCGCATACGGCATATTGCGCAGAGATGTGAGTAAATTACCGACAGGTTTCGCCAAAAGTCCCTGCTTACCTTTTGGGATAGCCGGATAAGTATTTCCCGAATATGTAATATTGTTATCTATAAAGAGTTGATAAAGTGCTACATACTGCACCACCCGCACTAAATCGGTGCAATTAAGATTGGAAAAATAATTATACGCCGTATTTTCGTAACCGTAACCGATTGATTGATAACTTTGTTGAGAATTAAAGTAAGATACAGGCAGCGACCCTGTTCTGTCAATAGCATAAATTGTTCTTGTTTTGCCGCTGTCGGGCTTCTTATCAGCCGCTATATCAATGGCATACATAACGTTAGCCGTATTCCAGTTATACACAAGTTCATTTAAACCAAGCAGTCGGAAAAGCGGTTTTCTGAACGGATAGTATGCCGGTTCGGGATAACGGTAGTACATTTCCTGTATAGTTCCGCACTCAGACCAATCCTTTAAGAGAATATCGGTAATTGTAAGTAAATCACCAAATTCCGTATTCTCTAATTCGGGCGTTAAATAAGTCGGACACCAATCTTTGCCATCCTCCATTTTACCTGCAAGTAAATCGTTAATATCCAAACTTTGGGACAGTTCTTTACTGTTTATTGAGGCAATTAAACGTATTGTTTCAACTCGTAACGGCGGCAATTCGTTAAGTGGGCTAACTCTTTCTCTACCAATAATTACAAGGGTGCTGTCGTCTGATATTGCACCTAAAATAAGGTCGGCGTCAAGTGTAAATTTGCGTATATCTGCCGTTTTGTCAAGTAAATCCGTATTACGCGGCATTGCCCATATTGTAAATCCCGCTTCATAACTAAAAAATACACCCGATAACTGCTGTTCCAAAATCATAGGAACAGTAGTTACTCCACCTTCGCATGAATCGCATGTAAATTTTTCATTATATTCTAAAAACCAACTGTTTAATTCATCTAAATTTATGAAATAGTTTAAGTTGCTGTCGGCAAAGTAAATTTTACCGTAATTGCCTGAAACCGGCTCGAAACCGGATTTGTAATCCGTACCGTAAAAATATGTGCTTAACTGCGCCCCCAAACGCTTCAAGTTTTGCTTTGAGGCATTAGCCATAATTATCTGAATATCTTTACCAAATCCATCAACACCAATACCCCGCACAAGCAAAGTATCGCGTATATTAAATTCGGCAAAAATCGCTCTTATACTGTCAATTGTAACAAATGCCGGCGGTTCGCTTAAAATCAGAAACCAACTGCTGTCATTAAGGCAGCATGAAAAAAAACTCTGTGTATGAAACCGAAAATTTTTACTCCAGACACTGTACAGGCTGTCTGCCTGTTTAAATGCCAAGATGCTCTCAATATCAATGTTTTGATTTGGAATATATTCTTTCGCAAGCAACGCAGCCGCTTTACGTCTAACTCCCTCATTTCGGGTAAGATAATATCCGCAGGGTATTGCGGCAAGTAACAACAGAATGAAAAGCAAATATTTTCCTGCTTTATTCCTGCCGATTTTGTTACGGGTTTTTGCCATAATTTGTTTTTATCGGATCGACACAAATGTACGATTTTTCCGAATTTTTCCCTTATTTATTTGCTGTATTTAACGTTTTATTGCTACATTGCATTGTATCCCATTAGAAGCAATTCAGGCGTTATGCTTTCAATCCGCCGCACTTAAGATTTTTTTACGGTCAATATCATCAAACAATTTAAATGCGTTGTTCATGGTTATATTTATTTTTAGTATATTTGTCGTTATAAAATATAATCTGAATTTTATGTATCGACGAGTTTTTACACCAAGCATTCATTCGCCTGATTTTTCATTCCAAATACCGGAGGATTGGTATGGAAAAGAAGTAGAAGTTGTTGCGTTTCCTATAAGGGAAGAAAGGAAAAAGGTTTCCCTGACTGCCGGATTTAACATTTGGGGGAAAGATGACCCGGCAGTAAGTGATTAACAGTCTAAACATTAACAAAATTTTAAGTTCATGCCGTACTTTATAATTCTTTCAGCACTTTTTTTTATCGGTGGACAATTCTACGCCTACTTTCGGCTGTGGCATATTATTCCGTGCGTATGGCTCCGGTGGGTGGTGATTGCAATTGCCGTTACGGCGGCTATATTCTTTTTTCTGTCAATGTTTCTTGGAGACAGACTGCCGATTAACGTAACATCAATAATGTACAAAACCGGTTCGACATGGTTCTTTATCCTGTTGGAACTTATCGTATTTTTTCTTTTAATGGATTTATTGCGGCTGCTGCCTTTTTTGCGAATATCCGGCTTGCTTTACAACAGTTGGGCAGGATTTGCGGGAACAGTCGTTTTAATCGGCGGGATGATGGTTTATGGAAATATCAACTATTTTACACCGAAGCGAACGGAAATTACCGTAAAGATGCCGATAAACAGTTATTTCACCCCACAACTTTCCTCTATTAAAGCGGTATTTATGTCCGACCTGCATATTGGCTACAATATAAGTGCGGATGAGATTGCAAAATGGGTTTCGCTTGTCAATAAGGAAAATCCCGATATTATTCTTTTCGGCGGCGATATTATTGACAACAGTACCCGTCCGCTTTTCGCCGACAGTAGCATTGCGCCGCTTTTCCGCTCTCTTAAAGCACGTTACGGCATTTATGGCGTGCTTGGCAATCATGAATATATTTCGCAGCGCGGACGCACAATTAAAAACTCAACTGACCCGACATACAGAGAAATACAGGAAGCAGCCGCAACTGCCGAAAGTGAACTTTCAAATACCGGACTCCCCGAAGTAGAGCGTTTCTACCGAGAAGCAGGCATTACACTTTTGCGTGATACAACCATAAATATTGCAGGGTATTTGCTTATCACAGGGCGTGATGATTATTCCAATCCGCAACGAAATTCACTTGAAGCCCTGCTTGCCGTAATTCCCGACACGGTCCGCCGAACACTGCCGCTTGTACTGTTAGACCATCAACCCCGCAATTTCAATGAAACCGCCGCAAACGGCTTTACACTGCAACTTTCGGGACATACTCACGCGGGACAGTTGATTCCCGTCAGCTGGATTACACGTTTAATGTACGAAAACAATTACGGTTTGCTTGAAAAAGCAGCGACAACATTTTACGTTACCTCCGGTCTTGGTATCTGGGGCGGAAAATTTCGTATTGGCACAAAAAGCGAATATGTCATTGTAAATCTTGACTTATCTCCTCTTTAACGGACGGAGTATGCCTTAAGAAACAGAAAAATAAAGAGTTTTAAACTGTTGGAATTGCCAAGACTGATAAGGGATTGCGATATTTTAATGCGTTAGCCCTGTTCTGAATACACTTTTACATTGTAAATCGCACAAAATACAGTATCTTTGTGCACGTCAAGTCCGCATGTTTTCATATCTTTTTGTTTTTATTAATGATTAATTGCACAAAAATACAAAAATATGGCTCTGACGCAACTGGGGATGCTTAAGCACCTTCAATTTTTATTCGTCTGTGTTTAAATTAAAAAATTTTTATGTAAATTTACAGGTTGCTAAACTCAGGTTATTGTTTTAGCAATAATTATCATTATTACTTATGTCCGTATTATTGTGCAAATTTTTATCGTGTTTAAAAGTCTTTACCGAGGGTTCGGATTTTCGTAATTCCGTGGTAATCAGGCATTCTACCCCCCCCCCCCCACTTTACTGATATTCAGCCGCTTACGGCGTTTCAAAAATTTTTCTATTATACCGTCGGCAGTTTCTGCGTCAAAATACAGCGGCCCCCGTCATTGCGGGCAACGACCCACAACACAGCAGCAGCAGCAAAAAAAAGCGTCAAACAACCCAAGCCCCATCATTACGGGCATTACACCATCATTGCGAACAACAACGCCGTCGTTGCGGGCATTGCGCGTCATTGCGGGCAACGACCCGCAATCCAACAGCAGCAGCAAAAAAAGCGTAGGACAAAAAAACAAACAACAAGAAAACAACAAACAAAAAATAAAACAATGAACAACAAAAAACCAAAAACAAGCCTACTCGCCATACTAATAGCAACAGCAGCACTAACAGCCACTCTGACAACGCCGGCAAGTGCAAAAAAGTACTTCGTAGGCATAACAACCCCCTGGGCAGCAGCAGACGGTGGTCACTACTCGGCAGCCACAGCAGCAAACCTGATAGCAGCAGTAAAAGCAGCCAACGCAAACCCAGGCATAGACACCATATACGCAGGCACAGGAAGATACTACCTGACTGAGGAGTTAAACCTGTCCGACGTATTATTGGGCGGTTATCAAAACGGAGAAACCCGCTACTATCCGGCAAGCGCAGGCGCAGGCAATGGAAGCGACCTGAGCAAAATGACCATTCTCGACGGAAACTCCCTGCGCACAACGGTAAACAACGCATTAGTGAGCCAAAAACACAGAGTAGCCACAGTAAACACAGGCGGTGTAATAGATGGTTGCCTAATCCGCAACGGTCACGCGCGAAGCACAACAGTCAATCAGAATGATGTAAAACACGGTGGAGGAGTATTATTAAAAGGCGGTTCAATTTACAACTGTATATTAAGAGGCAATGTAGCCTTTAACCCTGGCGGCAGCAGTTTCAGTTACAACAGCAACACACCAACAAGTTCCGTTTGGAGTATAAATGCTCCTGCAAAAGGCGGTGCAGTGTATGTTGACGTAGAAGGCGGTAACGTAGTAAACTGCCTGATCTATTCCAACATGGACGATTTGGGTTTAGGTGTAGACTGCGCGGCAGAAAACACTCTCAGTGGCGATGTAAACACAATAAACAACACGATAGTAAATAATGCCAACTGCCCACGTATGGCGTCTTTAGTAAACACGGACGGTTTCAAGATAATAATGAGTTACAAAAGTATAACTGAGAGTGACAGCACTTACTATCTTTCCCAATATTACCTGTCGTCAACCGAGACGACGTGTGGTCAATTTGCATGTTTTTTAAACGCGATAGAGCCGGTGATAGACAGTAGCACAGTAGAAATATCTGCTGACGATCTTTCTGCAATACTTTCTGCTTACGCGCCGTTAAGCGGTCACGCAAACGAAACGGTAAATAATGTTTTGGATATAGGCGAATCTGTAAGTACAACAGCGACAGATTGGGATTTATGTTCTTTCAGTACGTCTGCAAAAGGCAGTTATGGACAGATATACTACAGTAGTGTGAGTAAAATTTTTGGTCCAAGTGATGCCGGTTATGTTGAGAATGGTGAGAGTGTTCACCACAACAACTATGCGTGTAGTTATGTAAGTTGGTATGGTGGTACAGCTTACAGTATATGGTTAGGTGGGATGTTACCGACTTTAGGTCAGTGGTATTACGGAGGTTGTGCGACTGACACAAATGGCGGAAAAGCGGCAAACAGCCATTATCCGAGCCCAACGAAAAAGACTAATGCTCCTGGTAGTAGTTCAGATGCGACTCTAAATCTATTGGCATGGAACGATTACAACAGTGGAGATCATGTACACGAAGTAGGGAAAAAAGAGCCAAACAGTGTAGGCTTGTATGACGTAAGCGGTAACTTATGGGAGTGGTGTTTGGACTGGTACCGAAGTGGTGCTTATACAGGTGGTCAGGACGGTGTGTCTGTCGGTTCCTCTTCCTACCGTGTGGAGCGGGGCGGTGGCTGGTACTATTACCCGACCGTCTGTTCGTTGGGCTATCGCTCTTCCGACCCCCCGAGCGCCTTGAGCCGCAGCATCGGGTTTCGGGTGGCGGTTGTGCCGTAGTCCTCTACCTCATTCCGCCACACGTAACAGTTTAAAAGGAAGGAGTGCGTAAGCAACGGGAAAGGGTGCGTAAGCAACAGAAAAGAGTGCGCCAGCGGCGATTTTTCGGCGGTAAACCGCCGAAAAATCGCGCCGAAAACAGCTCGATTTTATAAGCAGAGAATGGATGGAATGAAATTTTAAGCGGATTACTTTAGAACATAAAACAAAAAACGTATGTAATAACAAA
>JAIRNR010000032.1 GCA_031257915.1 Bacteroidales bacterium | reverse complement strand
TAATCAACTTGCGTGAGGACGGCGGAGTATGGCGGGCTGTCGGCGACCCCAAAATTGTTATGGAAGATTGCCCGCTGCGAAGATTTACATCTGCCGATTTAGAGGATGGCGGTGATGGCGGGGGCATAATTGAAAGCGCAGACGTTAAATCTATCTATCTGCACCACACATCGCAGGGCGATAAACTTATTGGGGTTGTATATGTACAAGCTCAGATAAGCGACCATATCGGGGACGTTGCGCAACGCACCTACATACGTTATTGCGACTATCCTAATGGCACAACGGTTTCGTCTGTCATGAAGCATTGGGTTTATCCTAATGGTCTTGAGCAAGATCTACCTTTTTTCTTGGACGGTTATCGGGATATTCGGTTTAATTCGCTTAATAATATACTTATTGCATTTATTGAGCCTGAAGATGGTAAAGAGGGCGAGATACTTTATTTTTTGTATAAACAAGAGTATGAATTTATTGAGCAAAGTAAGGAATTGCCGTATATTGAGTATGATTTGGATGATTATACCTGCACTCCAGAGGGCTCGTTTGATTTTAGCGAGGGTGCTTTTTTTGTTGGTATAGAAGATATTAACGGTGATATTGTCGTCGCATCCCCACCCGTCAACATTAGTCGTGATGTCGGCATACAAAAAATAAAATCAGGAAGGGTTATCAACGATGAATCAATTTCAACTGTTCGCGGAAACGAGTCTCGTTTGTATGAATATATGTATGGTCGATCGCCATCAATAAAGAATTTTTTTATTGACAACACCGCGCCTCTTTTAAGTTCTATATTTACTTATAGGATATTCATGATAAAAACAATAAATAATGTGCCACTCATATATAAACTCAACAAACTTAATGTAAGCCCCCCTGCATTTGATGTTACTGTTGAATATGGTTTTTCTGCCTCTACATCTTTTGTGATTAAGCCCGACATATCGCCTCTATTGGGTAGCAATGCCAACTATACGCCTGTAGGCAAATTAAATAACCATACATGGTTTCTTGATTTCAGTTCATGCAATATAATTGACAATTCAGGCAATTTAAATAATTTAATGCAAGTTTTAACTCCACAATCATGGGGTTTTAAGAGCCATCCCGAATATCCTTGCCTATTTGAACTAAAAGAAGATATTGATATGTCGGTTACTATTACAGGAACATTTACCGCATATGCTTCTTTTGCGGGCGTTACCACTTCTTTTATTTTGTTTTGTAATGAATATGAAAACGAAATTATTCTGCCATTAGTCCCCATTACAGAAAGGCCCGCATATCCAGGAAGTCCGGATGCGGTGTTTGATGTAAATCGCACAGTCACCGTAAACAAAAAAGGCAGATATTACATTAGAATATTCGCAGACCTCCACGACTCAACGGCGAGCAATTATCAAGGCGAATCTCTATCCATTGACAAGATTACAATAAATTTTAAGAGAGGAAGTGGAACCAATTCAATACCAATAGAAATACCCCTTAATGATAATCTCTTAACAGCGCAGCCATCACAATTTAATCCACAAGAAATATTATATGCACATACAAGTTTTGTTTACAATTCGCGCTTATGGTTGGGGGACATAGTGAAAAGGGCAACAGGTGTTCCCGATCCACGCAGTTATTTCCCCTATAAAAAGAAAAAAGGCGATAATGATTCCGTGCAGTATGCTTACGCATACACATACATTGATACGAATAGCAAATACACTACAGTAATATCGGAATTTGCGCCCGCTATAATAAAAAATGACGGTTATTCCCCCAGTCGTCCGCCTTCTACCCCCACACATGTTGATAATAATCTTTATGCGCTAATACCGTCCACATTATTTTATAATAAAAATATTTACGAATTTAAAATAATTGCTCGCTTTAAAAACATTGCTGATACATACTGGGTAATTCATAAAGAAAAAATAAAAAATTCGTCTTTTTACACACTAAATACCTTTTATACATCAGTAGAGAGTAATAGTCGCGCTATAAATGAGCTCGACTATACCGCATCTAAGTACGCGCTTATAATTACTCCTGATGGATTATCAGGCGCGGTCGCATATATGGATAGTCGTTTCCATAGATTTATCCCGCCCAAAGACAGCGATAAAACACGCGAAATAAACCAAATCGTTGTATCATATCTTGCTGTGCCGTTTTCTTTTAATGTGCAAAACTTTTACACCGTAAACGCCGGTAATATTAGGGCGTTTTCAACAAACGCCTTTTCGTTACACGGCAATAACAATTTCGGTGAATACCCCGTTTTTATTTTCACGGATACTGGTATTTTTGCGGCAAGTGTCGCTAATGCAGATGTGGCTATTGGTAAAATCGTCCCTTTTTCAGATAAAATAATTGCGGAAGGAAAAGGCAAAAATGCTGATATAGGTGGCACGTCTTTCTTTATTGATGTAACAGGCAAACTAATAATAATAAGCGGTGGACAGGTTACAGATATTTCTAATTCTTTTTGGCGATTTAATAGTAACCCTCTTACAGAGAAAAGCATTAGCGCTATGAACGCAATTCTTGCCAAGCATAATATAGCAGACTTGCTGTCAAGTTATAGCGACGATAATATTTCTGACTTTATGCTTGGCGTTACTGCAATATATCTAAATAAAACATATAATGAGACAGAAGTTTTTAATTTGAATTATCCGTATAGATATGCTTTAAAAATGGATGGGCAGACAATAACTGCCTACAAAAAACATAATGACAATATCAATACGGGCGTGCATGGATTTATTTGTGCCAACTATCCCAATGCCCTTACTTTTGACAATATCAACCAAAAAAGATTGCGTGATTTAAGCGAAGAAAGTGCCATTACAAACAGCAAGCCCTTCTTTATTCAAACAAACCCGATAAGTAATAATGAGCAACAACAATACAAGATAAACCGCGCAATCACTCAATTAAGGGCGACAAATTTGGCTAATGGTGACGTGCTTGGCGCATACCTTTTTATGAGCGACGACGGCTTTATTTGGAAGTTCGCTAATGGTGTTGAAGTGCAGGGCAAAGATAGCGGCAATTGGAAGGGCAGGCAGGCGTTCAAAAATCTAAATCCACTAAAAAGCACCGTATCCGCGAAATATTACATTTTTGTAATAGCGGGCAAATTCTTTTTAGGTGATTATTTACAGGGATTATTATTTGATGTGGGCGCGGCTAATATTTCAGATAAAATACGATAAGATTATTTGCGTTTGTAGATTATTCCCTTTTGAATGACAGGAGTCGTTGTTTCTATGTCAAATTCTATCTTATTTTTATTATATTTTTTTATTAACCCTGTGTTATACATTCTTATCCATTCGTTGTCAATCATAAGTATCATGTGCTCCCAACTGCCGGAAAATCCTTGTATTCTTTGAATCTTAATTTCCTTGTTATCTTGTATTGTTACCTCGCAATCATACTCTTTTTTACACCAAGAATCTTTTATAGTAAAGGTGTACACATATCCCGTTTCATCTGTTTTGACTTTCATCCTTGACACGTCTAAAATTTCTATTATTGGTCGCACATCCTCCAACATCAATGTATCACCAAACACATCAAGTACTGGCAATTGCACCTTATCGACACTCTCCCAAGTACCAACAAGAAAATCAAGTTTTTCCTCGTCTTTCGTACACCCAAAGAACACAAGCGCAGTAAGCGCAATCAAGAACGATTTTTTCATAGTTTTATTTGTTTTAATAGTTTCAACGCAGCAGTTTTCTATTATCCGTTTGCTGTAACACG
>JAIRNR010000091.1 GCA_031257915.1 Bacteroidales bacterium | reverse complement strand
TTTAAACAATTGATTATAAGGCATTTATGAAGATTATTTTTGATGAAAATTTATAAAAATTTACGCCTATAATCCATTCATTATCAGCGAATTATCTCATTTAAATGCGTTGACCCTGGCTGTTCCTGCTTGTATCTGTAAATCGAATAACTTAAATAAAGATTAATTGGTTAAATTTTGCGATAAAAGGACGAAAAACATTTAATACCGCAGGATATTAGTTTTTATTACTAATATAAAGATGTTTTTATTACCAATAAAAACAAAATGAAAATCCTTGATAATTTGCTGATTTTGCGAAGTTCCGATAATAAATTTTTATTCGTTTTTTTTCGGCAGTTTTTTGGTTGATTTTTCAATTTTCTTTTCATCGCCTGCCACACGGCGTTCCATTTTTTTTATGTCTTCGGCGGGCGGCAGTTCTTCGGGCTTTATGCCTCGTTTACCAAGCATTTCGCGCACAGTTAACCGTTCTTCTATCATCTCTATTTTGCGGGTTTGAATGGCAAAATAACTCTGTGCAAAGGCAATTTCTTCTTTTTTCGGATCGCCGTTTTGTGCAATCAGGTAGCAGGCAAAACGAGTAAGCATACAGTCTTCTACTTCGCGTTTTGCACCACTACCGAGTTCGACCATTTTCGTGAGATCACGAAAATGGTCATCCACGTTGATACCCTGCGTTTTACACGATTCTACAGCTCGCTGTATCGTCACAAGGAAATTTTCCCATCGGGCATATCCCAAAACTGCTTGCAGTTCTCTCGCAAACCATACTTCGACCTGTTCCTTTTGCTCGTTTTCAATGTAATGAGCAATTCCATCAAACGAGGTCTTGTATTGACTTATTTTTATTTTATTCACTTTTTTTATATTTAATGATTTTCAACTTCCAACAATTCAACAATCACTAAAAATCTGCCCGGCTTTAACGTGCCGCTCGCTTTTCTCTATCTTTGCAACAGGTAGCGGTGTCAATATCCAAAGCAACGGCAAAGATACTGCTTTTTCCAAACTGACATCTAAAAACAAAAAAGAGACTATCATCCATTAACCCTTTCTTACCGAAAATTACTACCTTTGTCCGCCTTAATTCATATAATTCAATCAATAAAACACATAATATTATGGTAAATTACAAAGATCTGGGTCTCGTAAATACGAGAGAACTCTTTAAAAAAGCGATGGCAGGCAAATATGCTATTCCTGCCTTTAATTTTAATAACATGGAGCAGATGCAGGCAATCGTGCAGGCATGTGCCGAAACAAAATCACCTGTTATTTTACAGGTATCAAGCGGCGCACGCAAATATGCTAATCAGACGTTGCTCCGCTATATGGCGCAGGGTGCAGTAGAATACGCCCGCGAAATGGGTGTTGAAGTACCTGTTGTTTTGCACCTTGACCACGGAGATACTTTTGAACTCTGCAAAAGCTGTATTGAATACGGTTTTTCTTCCGTTATGATTGACGGTTCACATCATTCATGGGATGAAAATATTGCTCTTACTGCAAAGGTCGTTGAATACGCCCACAAATACGATGTTACCGTTGAAGGCGAACTCGGTGTTTTAGCAGGCATCGAAGATGATGTTGTTGCAGAACACCATACTTACACACAACCTGAAGAAGTGGAAGCGTTCTTAAAAGAAACAGGAGTTGATTCCCTTGCTATTTCTATCGGTACTTCACATGGAGCAAATAAATTTAAACCCGAACAGTGTACACGCGACGCAAACAATGTTCTTATTCCGCCGCCGCTTCGTTTTGATATTCTTGAAGAGATTGAAAAACGTATTCCGGGCTTTCCCATTGTGCTGCACGGTGCTTCTTCCGTTCCACAGGATCTCGTTGCTACTATCAATAAATACGGCGGTGCTTTAAAAGACGCTATCGGTATTCCTGAGGAACAACTGCGTAAAGCAGCAACTTCTGCCGTTTGTAAAATAAATATTGACAGTGACGGACGCCTCGCAATGACGGCTGCTGTTCGTGAAGTATTTGCAACTAAACCTGCAGAATTTGACCCGCGTAAATATCTTGGACCGGGACGTGATTTGCTTAAAAAACTCTATATGCACAAAATTGAAAATGTGCTTGGGAGTAATAACAGGATTTAATGACTTTGTCACCTGTGTTTATATTGATGCTATTTGCTTTGTAATATTTTAATTACAAGCACTATTGGTGTTAAGGACAATCAAAAACATGGCACGTTAAAGTACTTGTGCGGTATTATTTTTCGCTCCAAGCGTATATATTCCAAATGAAAATCCGACTAATGCCAAATGTCCGATTCGACGAATGGTATTGTCTCTAATAGTGGAATATTCATAATTGAAATTATAAGAAAGAAACACCGTGCCGTACGATCTTTTACGTATTGTAATGGGAAATTCTGCGGTAAAATAATTGCTTAATCTATTCAGTATGCCGATAGGTGCAAAAGTGAAATAAGAACTTGCTTTTCCTGTATTGTAGAATGGTGAATATTGATAATGAGGATAGAAAGAACCTGTAAGTAGCGGCATTGAAAAATTATTGGAAATTATCGCCCATCCAAAATTATATTCAGCATACAGGGATGTACCGAGCGAAAGATCTATTGATAGAAAATATCTGTAAATATCTGTTGTAGCATCAAGAAACGTTTCATGTTCTAGCTGTAGATCTACATTTCCGCCAATAAACAATCGAAAACGATTATCGGAAAAAGACAAAACGTTTCGCATTATTTGATACTGTAATTTTGCGCCAAGATAAAACTCCGACGAATTAAATTCCGGAATGTTTACTACACCGTCATTAGCAAAAACGGAAGCATAATGAATATAAAATTTCACATCGGAAATCCATTTGGAATGAGGAATCTGCCATTCTAAATTCATACCGTAATTAATACCTTTAAATTCAAAAGGGAAAAACATATAATTGTACCGGCGTTCTTCACCAATACTTATTGAACTTTTAAATTTACCCGCATTATCTTCGGCAGACAGTTTTGTGCCAAGTAGCAGCATTGCCAATAAAAGATATTTTTTCATCTACAATTTATTCTAATAAATATTGATACGCTACTTTAAAAACAGGATCTATTCCTGTCTGACGCTCATCCTGTTTCATTTCTTCCGTTAGTACTATTTCAATATGTGGAACAACTCCCCGCTCAAGAGAATTATATTGAATATCGTACGAGCGTGAATACGGAAAAGTATAAGTCCACCCATTAGGCAGAACTGATGTCTGTCGAGGTGAGCCGCCACCACCCGTTGTTGTTCCTATAATAGTAACATTGGGTAAATACTTCATTTCTGCTACAAAAAAATTCGCGGCACTGTAAGTGCGTTTATTTGTAAGAATAACAACAGGTGTTTTTTCATCTATAATTCCATTTCCACTTATTTGTATTGGGAAATAATCTGTAAAATCATTATGCCCCTTACCAATTTTATGCTTTTCGTAACGAACTGTTCTTACTCCGTAAAAAAAACAAGAAGCCAAATTTACTGGTTCCTTTCCACCACTATTATGCCTGACATCAATAATAATTCCATTCGCGTAAGAATACGTTTTTATCAATTGCTCAAAAGTGTCCACACAAAACTTCTCTATAGAGGTGAAATACTGCATATATACAATATTATCATTTAATTGTAGCATAGAGTAACAACTATTCACATGCTCATTTACATGTACATCAGTCGGCGCAATGCCATAATAATAAATAATATTTCCAAACCCCGTATAGAAATAATCTATTTCTGTAAAAAAAACATTATAGGACAAAAGCGTTTCTTGCGTTCTTATTGAAACGTGCCCATCACGTAAACTATCTATGATTGCTTGAAATACTTGGATATAATCTTCTGTAGAGGCGTTTCGAGTACGACTGTAGTAATGATCGTGTATTATATTCCAGTCAATATTTTTCTCGTCAAAATATGGATATTTCTGATCCATCTCCTGCCAAAAATAATCAAATAAATTGTCGGAATTTTCTATAGAACATCCGTAACAGAAAAAAGCTAAGAATATGGCAATGATGAACGACTGACAATACTTTCTTAAAAAAAACATAACCATACAGGTTTCAATTTGCTTATATGTCACTTCTATATAATAGCGGACGCTATGCATCATTTAAAAAACCGGACAAGTTCAATAAAACTGTTCTCCTGTCCGTCAATGCCGTCAACGCTGTTGTTTAACGGTACAAAATTAAACCGCATACCCATTACGGAATATTCATTACAATTCTTTAAATCAGATATAAAATTGACGTTGTATTTCCGCAATGCTTCAAGAACCCATTTTGAAAATATATACCCTTTATACGCCATTCCATCAGGTAAAGTACCGTATTTGCTGTAAAAATTTTTTTCAAAATTCTTACTTTCCCGTACATTCAATTCCGTAGCGAATGTATTAAAGTAGGTGAATGATGTGCGGTGAAAAAGTTCAGGATCAATCTTTGAAAAATACGCCCACGTCGCGGGACCAAAAAGCGAAATATTGTAATTGTTTATCAACATTCCGTTTGCTTTATCAGCATCGTTTTTAAGTAGCGGCACAAATATATTCGCAAGCTGAATTTCCTGATGTGTAAAGCCGCAGACAACATTGGGATTTTTTACGTCTAAAAGTGTTGAAAATTTTTCGTACCCCACTTCATTCGGGCTGTACAGATGGATATTTTCAGGATCAAATCTCCCTTCATTTTTCGCTTTTTCAAGCAAGCCGTAAAGATATTCGGCTTCCGGAAATTTTTGCACTGTTACAGTCCCTTCCGTAAAAATAATAAAATTGCGGTGATTGAAATTTGAAACAAGAAAATCGGCAAGTATTTCTATTTGCGTGGACAACGAAGGCAAAAGTTGAATAAAATAGGGATTGCCCAAACAGATACTGTCGCGTTCGGAATGTAAATGTACAAGCGGCACATGATTTTTTCGGGAAAAAGTATCTAAACGCGGAAAGATATTTTTATAAGCCGCACACAGTATAACATCGCTTTCAAGAAATTTCGGATTATCTTTTATTTCATTCCATGAATCTTCATTTTCAGTAAGGTCAAAGACATTAACATTTATTTTTGGGGCAATATTTTCGTTAATCTCTTCCATTGCCATCAGCAAACCCTGCAACATCGGCAAAAAATAGAACTGTTTCTTCGGAAAAGATGTGTCTTTTGTATATAAAGGCAACATCAGTGATATATCTATTATATCCTTTGGTTGCTGTATCTGTAAAGAGCAACGCAACGGCACTGCTTCATGCCGTGCATCTACTTCACGCTCTGCATAAGTTTCCTGCATATACCCCTGCTTTGCACGTTTGGCAAGCGTATCTTTTACATTATAGTATTCAAGCGATGATACCTGCTTTTTGTTAAAAAGCGGTATGAGTAGCGGCTCGCCTACGGAAATCGTATTGTCACCCGATGGAGATTTTTTTACAATATCGGAAACCGCACATTTATATACCCGCGCAATAGAATAAAGCGTATGCCCTTTTTCTACAACGTGTACGCGGTAATACTTACTGTTATAAATATCGTAATATGATGAAATCGTAACCGAAGATGGCTGGAATGACGATGTTTCCGCCTGTTGCACGAGATTTGCGTTTAAAGACGTAATCGTATTTAAAACTGCTATGCAGAAAAAATGGAGTGTCATAAATTATGTCAAAGTTACGCATTTTCCTGTCTTTTTAATAAAATTTTAATAACAAATCATAAAAAATGTTAACGGTTAAGAATTTTTAACTTGAAAAATTTTTTTTCTCGTTTTACCTCTCTTATTTTTGCCGCCCAAATCAGAAGAAAACAAATAAAACGTATGAAAAAATTATTTACAGCATTATCAGCAATATTATTTATTGCAAACGTTTCAAATGCACAGGACATAGAGCGTGTCATAAAAGCACCGTGGCTCACAATTACAGGCGGTTTTCAAACAAGCGGCAGTACTTACCGCGGCTTTAATCTTGAAAACAGACGCGACCCTTTCGGCTATCAAGTATCGGCAAACTTGAACTTTAACGTTAAAGGTGTTCTTGACATTCCGTTCTCACTTTATCTGTCGTCAAAAAACAAAACATTTAACACGCCCGCATTTAATATCGCGGGGATAAGTCCGCGTTATAAATGGATTACGCTACACGCAGGAGTCAGAGCAATGGAGTTCTCGCCATATACGTATGCAGGCGTGAATTTTACAGGCGGCGGAATCGAACTTTATCCTGAAAATTTTATCGTTAAAGGTAAGGCATTTTACGGACTCCTTAATAAAAAAATTCTTGCAGGCGACACATCTTCCCCTACTGTTTTGCAACCCGCGTATTCCCGTTACGGCGGCGGCGGAATGATCACCATAGGCACACAGGCAAATAATATTGACTTAATTGTTTTCGCAGCAGCAGACAAAAAGAAATCCCTGCAACTTGACAGTAATAACCCGGCTTCACTGCTTTTGCCGCTACCGCAGGATAATACTGTACTCGGTTTAAATACAAAACAAAAAATCGGAGATATTGTTCTTCTTGCCGCCTCTTACGGATTCAGCGCGTTTTCGCGCAACAGCAATCTTTCAAGCGGAATGTTTGAAAAAAATATTTCACGTATTTTTTCCCATGCGGTAAATCTGACTGTTGATATTCAAACGAAATGGTTTAACACAGGCATATCGGCACGTTATATAGATCCGAATTATCAAACAATCGGTGCGCTTTATATGACAAACGATATTGCTGATATTACGCTTAACGCTTCATCTTCTTTGTGGTCGAATCGGCTTAGTATTTCAGGGTCTTTCGGATTTCAACGCAATAATGTAAAAAAAGAACTTTCTTCTACCGACAAAAATATTATTGGTAATATAAATGTTTCGGCAACGGAAATCGTAAAAAATCTTACGCTCTCTTTCTCGTATTCTAATTACAACACTTCTGCGGAAGCGGTACAGGTTATAATAAATGATTCAATAAAATACGCACAGATAAATAATAATTTATCGTTCGGCGCAACGTACAGTTTCGGCGATAACGGTAAACCGCGCAATAAAAACACAAGACATTCGTTATCGCTGCAAGCGATGACACAAGGCGTTCAAACATTGAATAATGAGTTTTCGGGTTTGTCAAATCAGAAAAATTCTATCACAAATATCAGTGCTTCCTATAATATCGGTATTTCGTCTATCGGTCTTAACGGAAGTGTTCACGGAACAGTCGGCAGCAGCAGCGTCAGCAATGGCGCACTTGACACAGCAAACGGCTCAACGCGCACCCTGACGTCAAATACAGGTATAACTCTTTCAAAAAGTTTCATAAAAAAAACGCTGCAAACATCAGTAGGATATACGGCGGGATTATCAGGCAAAAATACTTCTAATAATATTCGTTTTTCAGCCGGATATATCTTGAAAAAATCACACCGCTTTAATTTCACTGTCGGGTATCTGATGAGAACGATTACGCCTGACAATAATACCGGTTCGGACGGCGGCAAAAACAAAACAGGCGAACTTACCGCAACACTTTCATACTCCTACAGTTTTAATATGGATGTTGTAAATACCATAAAGAAATTAAAAAACGGAAAAATATAATTAATGTGTAAAAAATAAAATATAATAAATATGAAAAAATTTTTATTACTGTGCCTGCTTGCGGTAGCAGCAGGCGTAAACGCACAAGTACGCTATCCTGTAACCGTATCGGGTTTCTACCTGCAAAAAACAAGTCCGTTTATTTCCGATTATCTCGGAGAACCGTCAAAACATTTAAATGTATCGCTCACCTTTAACGATTTGCAGGAGCCGTATATTGAAGTATATTTGCAACTGTTCATTGAAAGCAGCAATGTAAAGTTACAGACTTCGCCATCGTTCAGATCTGCTGTCCCGATAAAACTTTATCCGGCAGAGACAGCACAGTTATCCGACGAACAATTAACGCCGTACTTTAATCCGCTCAATATGATTTGCAGCGGTATTACGCAGGAAAGACTGTTAAAGGGAGAAATCTTACCCGAAGGTCTTTACACCTTTTCAATAAAAATATTTGAGCAAAACAGCGGGAAAGAAATTGCACGCGAAACAAAAACATCCGCATTTATAAAGCAATTTGAGCCGCCTGTTCTTGTCACGCCTGTAACATCATCTTTGGTACAGCCGAATATGTCCGATATTTTTTTCTCGTTTCGTCAGCCGATGTTAGCGGAATTGCAACAGTTTAATCCCGAATATATATTATCTCTTTATGAAATTCCGAATGAAGAAACGCGCCCTGAACAAGCAATCAACGGTAGCGGGCAACCTGTTTTTATATCCGAACCGTTTACCGATTTTTCTTTTCGTTACGGAATAACCGAAATTCCCTTACAGCAAGGGAAACGCTACGCATGGTCTGTTAAAGTAATAACAGAAGACGGCAGGGAAATCGTAAAGAATAAAGGCTTGAGCAATGTCGGATGGTTTTATTACGGATACCCGTCGGACGGAAAAATAATTTTGGATTATCCCGCTAATGAAGCGGCTTTGCGTAAAACAGACGCGCCTTTGTTCCGCTGGAAATCATGCAGCAATATTATTGACAATACACAGCCTGTAACATACAAAATGTATGTGGCGCATATCAACGACAAAAATGTGTCGGAAGAAATATTTGACGAAGCACAATCGGATTTACAGGTTATCACTCTCGGACCGTATTTTAATAAAACATCAGTTGAACATACATTGAAAAATGCGTTACAGTACAACTGTACCTTCGCGTGGATGGTAAAAGCGTTTACCGCAGAACAGGAAATAGGGAAAAGTGAAATACGTATTTTTTCTTCACCGAAACTTATTGAGAGTTTTATTTGCGGCGGCGGGGGCGGACATCTTGTAAAAATAACATCACTTGAAAATAATGATTTAAGCAACTTGTCGGGAAAAGGTCTTATAAAAGTGAATGAAAACGGCGAAACAGCAGAAGTGTCGTTTAATAATATTTCACTTGCCAATTCGGGGTTTTATTACCTTAAAGAAGGGGAAATACGCAATGATATTTCTTCCATGATGTCAATAAAATTATCTCCTCATATTTCGGAAAACGGCAATATGACTTTTTATCCCGACAGTATGCTTATTACTCCTGCATCACTGCGGATAAAAGGAAGTTTCAAATGGAAATTTCCACTTAAAATTTCAGATACGTCCATTATTGAATTTTATTCTCAATGGCTAAACTTTGACGAATTGAAGTTGCTCGGAACATCATCTGTTAACAGAGAGAGAAAATTTATTCTTGAATCGCCGAAAGATTTTATTATTACTATTGACAGTAATTCTTATATCTCTTTTGAAAACGACGTATGGCGAATGAATTTTTCCGGTGTTGTTACAGGACATTCTTCCGTGCGTACACAAAATAATTCCATTTACAGCATACCGTTTGAAAACTGGAAACAGCTAATGATTAACGTTGTGCTGCAAAAAGGTAATAACGGAAGCGGTGCCGATGGTGCGGACGCGGGCAACAATATTCGTCCACTGAAAAACGTAAATCTTTTTATTGTTCCGAAAGAAATTATAATCAATTTTTCCGACATGTCAACTCCGAACAGTAATGGAATCTATTTTAGAGAATTTAATGTTGCAATGCAAAAAGAACTTGATATTTTCGGACAAATTGTATTATCGGAAAATACTGTTGAAAATATTTTTATAAACGATAACTCCGCTCTCAAAGCGCATATAGACGAAAACGGATTACGATTTTTTTATACTGCGGAAACATCTGTGCTGTCGGATACATTTGTAAAGTTCAACACATTCCCATCCCCTGTTGATACCTTTAAAATAGATATTAAACAAAGTACGGTAAGTAAAGCATTTTTAAAGGGTCATATAAAGATACCGCTTATAAGTACCGAACATGATTTCTCATTTTTAATTCCATTGTCAGACGACGGCTTTCAAACAGGATTTCTTGAAGAAGAACTTGCAGGAATGACTTTTGTGTTGAATGCTGATGATGAAGCGCAAAAAATAAAAGGGCAAATCAAACGTGCTTTTTTTGATAACAACGATCACCTTTCGCTTGATATATCGCTTGAATGGGAGCATATCGGACTTTACTGCACACATATTCCGCGCTTTTTTATTTACGGCAATACGGATATAGGCTTCGGCGGCAGCGGCGGCGTTGCATCTCTGACAGAGCAGCAACAGGGATCAATAGACGGCTACGATGTAAATTTTCAAGGTGTCGGCGCGGGACGAATGTGTTCCGAATACGCTTTTGCCGTAACAGGCGCGATAGTACTTGATGAAAATATTTCGGGTAAAAACGGTCCTGCCATTACTAATGCGTACAGTATTGAAGAAAATCCCCTGCTGTCAAAAGATTGTCAAATGACCGAACAACAAATTGAAACACGAAAACTCGCGCCCACAGAGGGAACTTTTACAATGTCCGATGATGGTTTCGGCTCACCTGAAAATGACCTTGACAATAGTATGTATGCTGCGCAACGGGAACTTGTGGAACATCAGACAGCAATTTATTCAAATGCCCTCACAGGAATAGCAGACGCAATAAATTCACTTATCAGCGATGATGAAGACAATGCAGATAACGGATTTTCGTTTGACTGGAACGGTTTCAACAGCGGCAAAGGCGACACATCTTCATGGGATGACAATACTCAACTTTCGCTCAAAGATATTGTGGGAATTTTAAAGGCGGTATCTGAAGTTTTAGACAGCGCAACTGCGAAAAAAATAAACGAATATGTTGGTGTTCTCACTACAATAGAACCGAGCGCAGAAGAAGTAAACAAATGGATTAAAATATTTAAAGACGGCTCTTTCGCAAAAGTTATTGCAGAAGGAATTGCCGCAAAAGTTATTCCATACGTTGAAAAACCGCTTGCGGAACAGGCAGACAAATTAAAACAACTAATGCACGATAAAACGATGTTTGCTGTTGACACGGTACTTGATATGCTTATCGGACTTATCGACAAAGCAAGCGACGCTGTTTTTAAAAGTGCTATGGCGGCACAGGAACTTTCCGATAATCCTGCCAAACTGAAAGACAAACTGCAAATCATTTTAAAAGAAGCAATAGATGAGGTAATGTTTGAAATAAAACGCTCTGTTGACAGTTCAATTGAAACAAATATAATACCGTATTTCACAAATTTTATTGATACGATTGTTCACAGACGCATAGCCGATTTTCTTGAGGGACAAATAGCAAAAACAGTTCATAAACTAATTACCAAACAAACGAAATCCATTACTCTGAAAGAATTTGTTACAGACGCAAAAGAACATTTTGTTCAAACAGGAAACGATTTCGTAAAACTTTTTAAATGGAGTAACCTTAAAGCAATGCTTGCGAAAACAGGAAAAGATATTATAAATGGTTATGACTGGCTTGGTATTGCAGGTAAAATAAGCACGGAACTTACGGGCGTTGCGGTGCGGGAACTTCTCGGCGATAAATTAACGGAGATAAATAAACAGCTTGAAAATACCGGACTTGGCAATATCACGGATGCGCTCGCAAATAACGTAAAGATTGATTTCACAAAATTAAAAAGCGGCGATATGAAAAATGCAATAAAGTTCGACCCTACTTTTATAAAAATTCAATCGCCTGTTGCCGATGCAGAAGGGTATGCGAAGCGTGTAAAAAACGATCCTGTATATGGTGATGTATTTCGCGCAGGGCTTAATGTAACCGTAAAAATGCCGAAAAAATTTAATGTGTGGGCAACGTTTTTAAACGGCAAAACAGCAATGTCCGGCAGTGATGCGGAAACTGCTTCGGCTTTCAATTACTGGTTTATGGAAATTAGTTGCCGTAAACTTGGTATTCCTATGTCTCCTGTGCCATTGTCGTTTGACGGCGCGGCGGGACGTGTATTTCGCAGAATGAGCCGCAAAAGCGGCACGATGGCTTCCGAATATATTCCTGATTACAACACAAAGTTCGGTGCCGAAATGTCGGCATGGTTTTTTGACACTCCCGGCAAAGGTGCTATTGCCGTTTTCGGAGTTGATTTTTCACTTGATATTCTTGAGCAAGATAAATTCCGAATGACAATGCTTGGCGATGCCAATATATCAAACACTATAAATGAAAAGGGGGACGTTAAAAAAAGTTTAATACACGGACAGGTAGAAGCGGGATATTCAAACGCAGATAATATTTTTTACGCAAATGCCCGTGTAACTTTAAACACATCTCCGCTTATATGCGCAGGGGGTGAATTTCGCGCACGAATAACGCCCGACGAATGGTCTGTATCTGTGGGTACGAGACAAAATCCGCTATCGGCAAAATTACTCTGTATGGATTTTGCAAAAGTGGAAGCGTGGACGGAAGTTGATAACAGACATTTTGATATTGGGGTACATTCACTCGTTAATGTGTCGCTAAAAAGTCCATGGATAGGAAGTCCCGGATTCAGAGCGCGTGCAACTTCTACTCTCTATTTTGAAATGCTCACAGACGCAGTTGTTTACTGGAAACCACTCAAACTGCGCGATGCAAACTTCTGGCTTGAAAGTGAACTTGAAGTCGGAGCGGATTACGATATTATGGGAAGTGAGGGGCATTTTACACTTCTTGGCTTGATTTTCGGCGGAGGAATGACTTACCTGTCAAGAACGCAGGAAGAAATGATTGCGTGGCAAGGTAAAGACGACTGCCCATCCAAATATACAAGCGGCAATTATTCGTGTATTCGCGGCTGGCTCCATGGATCAATGACAATTCTCGGTATCAATTTTAATGTTTCGGTTGAGGGAAAAAAAGAATGGAAAGGATAAGCAAAAACAAAAATTACAATCTTATGAAAAATTTTTTATTACTGTTATTGATTTTAACTGCTGTCTGTTTTACGGATTGCGTATATGCGGACAAACCCGACAATACAGGCGGCACTGCAGGGGTGAGAGTATCCCGCAGTTTTGATTCTCTCGTAAATCAGATTTTTGACGCAAATGATTTAATACGAAGCGTTTTTGCTTATCGCTTAAACTATGTATCGGATGATGTTTTTGCGGGAATTTTGGGCAATAGAAAACTCCGCCAAACAATGGATTTATTTCATAAACATACAGGATGTGGAATTACAATACGCGCACAAATGGGACAGGGCGGACTGTATGCAACGCTGTTCACTCCGCATAAAAATCACGGTGTAACATCTCAAAATCCCGAAAATGATTTTAATTTTAATATCTCGTTAATTCCGCAAAACAAAAACAGTACTGTTTGCAAAGCAATTATTACATGGAGCACCGGTTTTTACAGCGAGGAAAATATGCAATGGCGTTACGATGATACGAAAATATCCGCATCATCATACGAAACATTTACCCTTTATATGAAAGACAGCGTACTGAAAGATATTTCGCTGCCGTACATGGAAAGCATTAACGCGTATCTCGTAAAAGCAATAACTGTTCTTATGGGTGATAAGGCAAATATTATTGACGCCGAAATATATCTGTCCGAAACAATTGCATGCGACAGTTCAAATTTGTCCGAAATATGGCATTCCGCAAAAAAAGGACAAAACATTATCATACTCGGCAATATTCGCAGCGACAGCATAAATTGTATTTTGAAAGATAATAATAAAAACATTGCGGAAGTAAAAGACAGCACTTTTCAACTGTCCGTTCAACCCTCTTCGGGAGATCATCATTACAAAATTACAACCGCGTTAATTACGCAGGCGCAGGCAAATTTGGCAGTGTATAATGAGCAGGAATATAAAGTCGTGCTTATGCCTGTCGGCGCAGTGAGTGTTGATGTTGCGCAGGTTGAACAGGCTCTCAATGTTATTTACAAACCCGCTGTGATAAAATTTAATGTATCGGTAAATAATTCTCTGCACGATTATAACAAAGATATTTCCGTAGAAAATATTGCGCCTGAGGAAATTTATAATTCGTCCATGCAGTCCGTTATCAACACGTTAAAAAACAAAATGCAAATGGATAAAAAAACATTCTATCTGTTTTTGCTGCCCGAATTTAAAAATAACAGTAAAAATGTGAGCGGATACATGCCTTATAAAAATCAGTTCGGATTTGTCGATATGGCTGTAAACGGCAGCGGCGACCGGCAAAGCGGCACAAGCGGCAGACTTTACAAAACAATTGCCCATGAACTCGCTCATGGAATTTTCGGTTTGGAACATACTGACGGCAATGTTCCGTTCGGACACAACTTGCTTGATTATAGCGAAAGCACTGTACTTTGCAAATTTCAATGGGATATAATCCACGACCCTCACGCAGGCGAAACGGATATGGACAATCCCGAACAGGCAATGCTTATGTGGCGTAATATTGTTTGGCTCACAGATGTATTTTACGGCTTTGCACCTGATGAACAGGAAAGCGAAGTAGAAAATTATTTGCCCATGTTGCAGAATATGGAACTTTCGGGCGGATGGAAGTCGGATACTGCAAGCGGAGGCAGCAAAACATATTCTATTTTCAGCAACATGAAAGACAAAAAAGATTTTTCGCTAAGTACGAAAGCAAAAAATGTTTTAACGGAAAAATATTTTTTAAACGGTAAAAATTACACTGTAAAATTATTTCCTTTTTCGTCTGATATTTCATTATCGTATAAAAACATAAATATTGACGGCTTCGTGTCTTTACGTGAGAATTCACATATCAGGGCTGCATACACAAAAGATTACGGATTGATTGTTTTTTATAAAAACAAACATCCTGAACTGATTTTGCATATAAAAGGCGGCGAAGATTCTAAAAATACCGTGAAAAACTTTCTTAATTATCTTTTAATTGTAGAGAAAAATGCTAAACAGCGGGAAGCAGACGAAGGACTTTCATTCGGCTGGGGTTATTTGACGGAAAATATACATTCCCGCAATGAAGTAATTCCCATTTGGGATTCATACGCTTCCAAAGCCTTATCACAAGTTGATTTAAGTGAGAAAGTGCAATGGATTAGCCAGTTTGATGAAACGATATTCGGATTATGTTCGGGATGTTGGGAAAATTCCTGTTGTAACAGAGCGTGCGTATATATGCTTGGGTTAACTAATACGGCAAACTGCAACAATGCTCAAATCGCAAAAAATAATCCTGTCTCTGTCAAAGAACATATATTTATCGCTAAATTTGACAATGATGCAAATTGGGAAACAGCGTACGATGGTAAAAATCTTGCCTGTTCGGGTAACGTGAATGAAGTAATATCATACATTAAACATGAAATAAAAGAAAAACAGCGTCCTGTTGTTATGGGAGTTCACTTTACAAACAGAGGCAAAAAACCGCCGGGAAATACAAATAAGGCAACGTATCACTTTATGGTTATTGTCGGATATGGTGCTGATGAAAATGGTGAATATTTCCGGTTTTACGACCCTGGCAGAAGTGTTTACAATGAACATTCGGCAACATCTGAAACTAATTTGCTATATTTAAAAAATGGTTTTATCAGAGGTAATTATCAAGACAAAATATATACTGTAACACAAATAAATAAATATTTTTAATATGAAACGAATTATACTGCCGACAATGATGATATGCCTGTTTTTTGTGCAGGCACAGGATAAATCATCTATGGAAAAATTTTTTGTTACTTTTCCTGCTTTTGATAAAACCGAAAAAGTGTTATATTTTGGAGACTTGCTTGCAAAAAAGAAATATCCCATAACAAAGAACGACGCTGTTTCCTACATTTACGGCGGAGACATTTCACGTATTTTATGCCGCGGCGTGTTTATGAATATGGAAACGGAAGAAGTAAGCGGGCATTATGTTGATACGGTTCTTCCGTACAAAATAGGCAAAATCAAAATGGGGAAAACAAATTTCGTATTTTACACCACAACCGAATGTAAAAGTGAACGTGATGTTTGGTGGACAAATATAGAGATGTCGGTATTTATAGAGGGGACAGGATTATCTGATAAACATCGTATTTATCGTGAAAACGAATACGATTACAGTATCATCTCGCTTATAAATGCCGACAGGGCAATGTTATTCAGAAGATTAGTAAACACTCGCGGAAAGATAGAATACCAGCTGCTGAAATTATCAGAGAATAAACCATATTTGAGCATTGTTAAATCTGCGGAAAAAGATATAAATGCCGACAATTTATTCAAAGCTCTTAAAGTTCTGGGATGGTCTGCCGATATGGGTTTGTAGTTTTATAAGGTAATGCGCCGTATGTGTGGACATTAAAGAAAATTATTTGAATTATGTTTATTAGATACAAACCGCACTATTTAATCGGTGCAGGGACTAAAGAGAATTGCTTGAATTATGTTTATCAGATTTAATGATTGCGATAATAACTGCGATTGTTGCAAATGCACTTACGGCGGTCCACAGCACAGGAACTGGTGTTTCTACTTCGCTGTTAAGTATGGGATTGCTGCTCGAATAAAACAAAACGGCGGAAACATTATTCACAAAATGAAGAAGTATCGGCACAATGAGCGAGCCGCTGTAGATAAAAGCATATCCCAGTATCGCGCCAAGGAGTACACGCGGTACAAAACCAAAAAATTGAAAATGCAACGCACTAAATATTATTGCAGATACCCATATAGCAATATGTTTCTTTTTAAACCATTCGGAAAGCAAACGCAGAATAACACCTCTAAAAAAAAGTTCTTCGCTTATAGCGGGAAGTAGAGCGATAACAATAAGATTTAGCGTTATTCCGGCAAACGTTTTTTGAGAAAGGAGTATATTTGTAATGTTTTGTGCAGCCTGTTCCATTGTTCGCATCCAGTTTTCAACTGCCGAGAATGACGCCGGCAAAGAAATATCGGCATTCCAGCGTATAATATAACTGAGCAGCGGAATGGAAACAACCCACAAAAGAAGCCACCACAACCATTTCAGATATAGCCGGTTTGAATTAAGGTGTGCGGACAGTTTGAAAAAAGAAGTCATGCGTTCCTGTCTTGCATAGCAGAACCACAATGCAGGCAGAATGAAAGTGCCGATAACGGTGATCGATTGAGAGATTAAAATAATTGACGGTGTAAGTGCATTCTTACCCGATATAATAACCACTATTCCTGCTAAAGCGGTGAACAAAATAAAACATCCCGCCGAGATAAGAATAAAATAAATAAATTGAAGCCACAAAGGTGTGTTTTTGATTGAAAAAAAATTGTTGCCCATAATGGTGTAAAGTTACGAATTTATGCAAATTTCAACTGAAGGTATAGTTATCAGACGTATCAAATACGGTGAAAACGGCTGTATTGTACATATATTTACCCGCAGCAGCGGAATGAGGCATTTTATTGTAAAAAGCGGCAAGCACCGCAGTAGCGGCGCGTTTTTTCTCCCGCTGACTCAACTTGAATTTGTGATGACTTCGGGTAAGGAAAACGCACTTGGTTATTTGAAAGACATAAGAATATCATGTCCGTACAAAACCATGTATCAAGATGTCAAAAAAAGCACCGTTGCAATTTTTCTTTCCGAAGTATTGTCGTACGTACTACAAAATGAAATACAAAATACGGCACTGTTCAATTTTATGCAACAGTCATTGCAAAAGTTCGACCTTATTCAGGATAATCCCGATTTTCATATTCTCTTTCTGCTTGACCTGACGGAGTTTCTCGGTTTTTGTCCGCAGCGCAGCGGGAACAGCCGCAGTAATAATAACGATTGCAATATGCAAGGTTACCATTACGGACTTGAACCCCAGTATCCTTATTGCAGCAGTAATAATGGTCGCGGCATACGTAACGGGGATATATATTTTGATTTGCGGAACGGATGTTTTTGTGCGGAAAAGCCTTTACATAACGATTATTTTGAGGGCAACAAAGCAGTGCTGTTCAGTAATTTGGTAAACAGGCGCGAAGTCGGCAGACGGCTGCCATTGATAGAAGCCTTGCTTTCATATTACAAAATACATACGTCAATAAGCGATAATATTCATTCTTTGCCGGTACTGCACGAAGTTTTTTTATAGTCTCTGAATTCATGATTATTTCTGATTTTTTTGATTTTCTTTATCCTGACTGTTGTTGCGGTTGCAATAAGCATTTGGGAAGAAGTGAGAAAATTATATGTACTGACTGTTTTTTGCAATTGCCGCTGACATTTTTTGAAAAGAAGCATTTAAATCCCGTATCTAACGAACTTTTTGCGCGGGTACCGATAAAAGAAGCATGTGCCGCATTTCACTTCGTAAAAGAAGGAACGCTGCGAAAAATGCTTCATCTTTTAAAATACTGCGGAAATAAAAATATCGGAATTTTTCTCGGCAGGCAACTCGGAAAAATACTTGCCAATTCCGGCAATTATAAAACTGTTGATTGTATTGTACCTGTGCCGATCAATGAAAAAAAACGTAAATTCAGAGGATACAATCAGTCGGAAATAATTGCAATGGGTATATGCGAATACCTGCCGCGTCCGCTTGTATGCGATGTTCTTATAAAGCCCGCAACTAGTGAAAGCCAGACGAAAAAAAGCCGCTACGAGCGTTATGAAAACCTGCTTGATGGCTTTACCTGCTGCAAAAGTACGCTTGCTTCACTTGAAAATAAGCATGTTTTGCTTGTTGATGACGTTATTACAACAGGCGCAACGGTGGAGAGTTGCGTAAAGGAACTTCTTAATATTCGCGGTGTGAGTGTCAGTGTTGCGGCTGTTGCTTCTTCCGTTTTGTCTTAAAAACTCCCCTTAAACTTCAACTTTTTCTTTTCTCTCTCAAGCGACATTCCAAATGAATAAGCGTAAGATATATTTATCGTATATTGTGTGCGTTTTTGCTTTTGTGCAGCAGCAGCAGAGACAGCGGTATGATTCAGAGTGTAGAGAAAGGT
>JAIRNR010000086.1 GCA_031257915.1 Bacteroidales bacterium | reverse complement strand
ATCGTCCAGCCGGCGGCTAATTTTTGTCGCAGGTCGGCAATGATTTTCTCTCCGAATTGCCGGCGCTCATCGGCCGTGGAAAATGAATTGATGTTGATGTTTTCGAGCGTTTCAAAGCGGCGGCGCTCCATTTCGTCGGTTTGCGGGTTCCGTTGCGAAACCTCCACATACCACTTTTTGCGCATATCACCTTTACGGTTACACAGGTGCGGATAGATCAAAATTTTTTTTCTACGCATTCTCTAAATTTTTTTGCAAAATTCAATGCGTAGGATATTTATAACTGTATCTAAACTGTATCTAAGTGTATCTAATCTGTATTTACCGCTTATAACTGTCAGATTTTCAACGTTCTTAAATTTCAGTCGGGGTGATGTGACTAATTTTTAATAAATTACTTAATTGATAAACAATAAATTATATTATTATAGTATCACATCGGTATCACAACACTCCCCGTTTTTTTTAAGTCGCAATTTTGCCTACTTGGTCGGCATTCGATGTGCGACAAGAGCTTGTTAAGTAGTGGAACAGCACAAGCAAACGCCACTAAAGTACCTAACAATATAAATGCTAAAGTAAAATCTTTCATTTGCTGTTTTTGCTTAAATAGTTAAAAATTAAATTTTTCTCTGATATTTTTATTTCTCACAAATATACAACATTTTTTGAAAATAATGCTAAAAATAGCTACCTTTGTAAAAATTTCAAATATTATGGAGATCAAACAATACACTAACGAAGAATTTGATCGTTATGATGGTGCGGTAGGCATTATAGGTAAAGCTGTAGGCATCTGCGGATTTTTATTCGCCCACGCGACCGACGAATTTGAAAAAGAGGCTATCTTGTCATTCTTGCGAAAATATGCCAAATTGAGAAATCAACTCGACATAGAGAGTACCGACATCATTCAATATGCTTACAATGAACTACAGCCGCTCATTGCCGGGGATACGCCGCTTCTGAATTTGGAATACATTTTAAACGAACATCATGTCGGAATCGCTGTATGAACGGTGTGTTGCTGCTGGTGCATTGAGCGAACTTGAAAATTTGAACGTTTACAGGAACAAAAAAATTTTTGAAGACTTGGCGCAAAATGTAATGCCTCAAGACAACCCTGTAGCTATAATTTTGGGCGGGCAAAATGCCAGCGGAAAATCCACATTAGGCAAACAATTTCTTCAAGAATATCAAAATAATGGTATGGGCATTGCTAAGGTTGAAGGCGACGCGCTACGGGAACATCATCCATTGTTTTCAAACTTCATTCGAGACAATGATAAATTGATGACGGCCTACACAGCCAAAGATAGTGGGCGCTGGACAGAGCGATTGATAAGGGATCTTGCTGCCAGCAAACGTAACATGCTTATCGAAACAACCCTAAGAAATCCTAACGTTGCTACAGAAACCGTCAAACAGTTACATCATCTCGCCGGATATGATGTACAAGTTAAAGCGTTTGTGGTACATTATGATAAAAGTCTCTCCGGCTGCTATAAACGATATGAAAAAATGAAAGCCGAACAGGGCTTCGGCCGATTTGTACACGCACACGCTTTGGATGCAGCTTACGCCGGCATGCCAAAGACACTGCAAGCGTTGAAAGAACAAAATATCGCCAGCTGCATACATTTATATACACGAAATCAGTCATTGTTTGTCGGCGATTATCGGACAACAGATATTGTCGATATTGTCAATCAGGAGCGTCGGCGGGAATTTACGACAGAAGAAATAAAATTTCTTCGCGATCAGTGGAAAGATGTGTTTACAATGATGCGTTCCCGCAGCGCCGGCAAAGAAGAATTTACGAAAATATCAGACAGAATATCTACCAGAATTCAAACCATGATTGCAGAGAAATATCCAAAAACAAACATAAACACAATGGCTGATATTCATGCTGAACTTAGTAGCCATCAGAAACTAAAGACAACTCGCCGAAAAGGTCTACACCTGTAATCGGATAACTATTGTGTGTTATATCATTGGTAATAAGACGTATAGGTATAGGTTATAAAAAACCGGTGATAAATCACCGGTTAAATTAGACTGTACGACCGCTAAAATTAGCGACCCTACTGTCGTGAACAATTCAGGACTTGAACCCGATTATTGCCTTCAACAAATTCGTTCATTCTGTAATTCTATTGTAAATATACAACATTTTTCGAAAATAGCGTTAAAAAAGGATATATTTTTCACAGTAAACGGTTAGTGTGTAAATTCCATCACCTTAGTGTGTAAATTTCATCACCATGTTGTCAATTTATAGTATGTAAATTTCATCACCGGAGGCCTCGAAAGTATGTAAATTTCATCACCGGAGGCCTCAATAGTGTGTAAATTTCGTCACCGGAGGCCTCGAAAGTATGTAAATTTCATCACCGGAGGCCGAAAGTGTGTAAATTTCATCACCAATCTAAAAAATAACTATTTAGTTATTAGAATATTAATTTTCAATAGTGTGTAAATTTCATCACCATTTTTATAACAATAATTAAGTATAATAGGCAAATTTTTAATTTTTTTCAATTTTTAAAATGTGTTCGCTACGCGAACGCTTTCTACCTCAAATATTTAAAAATTAAAATAAAAAAATAGGCTTTAGGGAAAAAATCATGCCTCCAGGTGATACAGTTTCCAATTCCGGAAGCCGGATGTCCGTGCATTCCGGAAATGGGTAACACTTCCGTCGGTGAGCCGGCGGAACCGTCAATATACTGTCAGGCCAGGTCTCCAAAAAACTCGTCTTCCCGTAACGTTTTATCTATAATGTAAGACAGTAGGACAGTCTTATTCATCTGTCTATTGTTAAGAGCATACTTGGCCTTTAAGTGTAAAAGGGCGATTTGCAATCTGCTGTCAATTTCGACAGGAAGATTTACATTTATTTTACTGTCAAAATTAATCTTCTCAATGAATTTTTTTAGATTTTCCGGCAGTACCTTTTCTTCTTTTTTCCCTAAAGCCTTTTGTTGTTGTTCTGACATCGTATTTGTCTGGGTGATGGGAATAGTAGCGGAGGTCGGATCCGGCGGGACTTCTACAGGAACTATCTTTTCATCTTTTTTAGCTGCACTTTCAACTATTTGTTGCGTTGGTGTTGCTTTTTGACGTTGAGCAAAGAAATCTTTTGCTTTAGATGTTGATTTTGCCATGTATTTTATTTTTAAATTATTCTTTTTTTGATAAACTTGCATATTTCATAAAAGGCTTCATAGGTGTCTTCTTTGTGTCCTTTCTTGCCTTTTAATTCTAGTAGTATACTTGTGTTCGTCTTTGGAGAGTAGTTTTGAAAGTCTTCTCTGAGTGGAAGAAATAGTATTTGCTTGGTAATTCCGAAATCTTCTTTTATGGCTTCAAAGATTTCGACACTCGCTTTTGCGTTTGATGTGTTGTCAAATTTATTGTAGAGTATGTATAATTCTAATTTTGGATATTTTGCGCGCACACGCACTTCATTATGACGTTTCAAGTTTTCGAGAAAGTCAAGAGATGCATCGGCATCTTCATCGCCTTTTGCGATAGGTACTATAGCAACATCGAGGCATGATAGTAGAGTATTTATATCATCACCGTAACCGCGCCCAGGCATATCTACGAATATGATGTCGTATTCTCTTTCTTTTTTTAATTTTGTGATGAGTTCGGGTAGTTTGTCTGGAAAAGAAAATTCCACGGCGTAAGGAAATTCATAATCTTCGCCAAGTGTAGCTATGTCTCGGTTCCGATGAGCTATGATAGAACCTTGCGTATCGGCGTCTATAACCAGTACTTTTAGGTTAAATGGTGCCATAGATAATGCACCTGCGGCGAGTTTTGTTAGTGCGGATTTTCCCTCCCCACCTTTTTGATTTGCGAATGATAGTATTTTCATAATATTTCATTATTTAGTATTTTAATGCAAATATATAAATATATTTTGATACAACAATAAAATTATTATTTAATATTTTTATATAAAAGTATATTAGTATTTTAATATAATAGTAAAATTACTATTTAATGCTTTAGCTTAAAAATATTTTAGCATAAATATATTTTGATATAACAATAAAATTATTATTTAATATTTTTATATAAAAGTATATTAGTATTTTAATATAATAGTAAAATTATTATTTAGTGTTTTAATTTAAATTTAGTATTTTGAAAATAAATCGATTAATTAATATAGCTTAGCAATAGCCGGGCTGGACAGCCGTCAAGCTCCTTGGCGGGTTCCGGTTCCGATGACGCGCAGCACTGGATGATGCTATATAGATTATTATTTAGATTATTATTTGTAGTAAATAGCAAGAAGAAGCCCGACTATGTCGGACATTATCTAACCTTTGGTCAGATTTTCAATAAATTAAAAAAACCATTTTATTCTTTTTAATTAAAATTTAATTATTATATTTGTATTTTATTGTATATATTGATAATTTTTAATTAAAAATTTAATTAACTATGGAAAAACGATATAATTATACCACCATTAGCGTGTTTCAAGAGACGCGTGAGAGTTTACGTAAATTTATAGGCAAGCATGGATTTCGAACGCCTGATGAGTTTGTTTCTGCTGCTATTTCTTATTTTGAAACTACAGGGGATGACCCCAGGGAACCGAAAATAACAGCGAAGACGGCCATTGAGAAGAATAATGAGCGATTGAGTCAAGTTATTGCATTCATTCGAGAATTTGAACGCCGGCACATGAAACCGCTATTGAAGGATGTAGAACAAACGAACATTGAAATTCGTCAGGCGGTGGAGCAATTGCCCAATGTGGCTAAATACATATCGGATCAGTTGGGTGTGGTTGGCAAGAATGGAATCGTGGCGACGACGGTATATGATGAGCTCGAGGAAATTAAATCATTTTTGAAATAAAAATATATTTTAGTAAAAATATTAAAATATATTCTAATGTTCATTATTTAACCCTATACCACTTTTCATACGTTTGTATCTATAAAATGTTGATATACATATATTTAATTTTTTGCAGATTGTCATAATCGTTTTTATTTTTGGTTCTGATTTGTTACGATTACTCCATAATGTTTGTGCTTTTTTTGCTTTTATTAATGGTTTTCGAGACTGGCCAGGTGGGCGGCCACCCCGACGGCCAGCAGCCGCGGCGATGGCTAATCCTTCTTTCGTCCGTTGTGAAATTAGTCTGACGTCGAACTGTGCTAAAGCCATCATAATATTGCGCACGAATTCGCTATGCGGATTATCGTCTGACGTCGAAAAGTACGGCTCTTTTATTGATACAATGTGTGCTTGTTTGCGGGTCAATTCTTCTACTATTGATAACCAATCTCTCAGATTGCGGGCACACCGAGAAGATTCTTCAACAACCACGACATCTCCGGGCAGCAAACCAGAGAGTAATCGCTGTAATTCTTTCCTTTTTTTTTGGGATTTACCGGATTGTTTTTCCTTGTAAATGTTTTCCGGCTTTACTCCAAATCTTTTTAGTGCGATAATTTGCCGAGTTAAATCTTGCTTGTCAAGGCTTACTCTCGCGTATCCTTTGAATACTCCTTTGTTCGATTTTGCTTTTTTTTCTTGTTTGATTTTCATCTTCTTCCGCTATTATTAAAAGTATATCAAGGTCTTCGTCTTTAGCTATTTTCTCGATTTCCATAAATGAACAGTCTTTCAATTGAGAATAAATCATTTGTTTGATAATAGTTATCGGCATTGATGTTTGGCTCATCAAATACTGGGCGCAATTTAGTACCGCTATAATTTTATCCTCAATCATCTCTTTGATATTTAGACAAAAGTAATAATAATTTATTGTTTAAAAAAACGGTCGTTTATGTAATAAAAATTTTGCCCAATGTTTAATATTGTTGATTTGATGATAGTTGCAATTTTATGTGGTTTAATTATTTTTTGCCTTGTTTATCTCAAATTCAGTAAAAGGGTTAAAAAAAACGTTCCGGAAAATGTAGGGGATGATATTTTACAAATTTTTTATGATGAAAGTGTTTATAAAATAGAAAATTGTGGTGAAAAAGTGAAACAGTCGGAAGACTTGCTTCCGGAATTGGAGGAGTTGGGCATTGTTTCACCTATAGATGATTCGCCTGTAAATGATGAGGATGGGTTCTTTTCTTATAATGATTATGAGGATGATGTTGATGATGATGAACCGGAATTGCCGGATCCACCGCGAACTTGGGCGGATTTTATGAAGGAGGACAATGAGGGGCAGAAACAACAATCGCCGGTAAACTTGTCTGCACATTTTCAAGGTATGAAAAAAGAGAAAGACAAGCATCAGTCGATAAAAGATGTGGTAGCCAGCGTTAGGGAGGAAATAGTTCAAAAGCCGTTATCCGACGAGGAATTTAAGAAAAAATATTTTTCAAGGTTATATGACAATAATGAAGAAGGTGAAAAAGAATGATGAAAGCAAAAGTTAAATATACAAAAGAGCAAGCGAGGGAAAAGCAATTTTTTCGTTTGTTTTTTATACAAGGTATATTATTGTTAATATTTCTTTTTTTCTGTGGAAAAATTTTGGCGAATAATTTTTCATGGCGCATATTTTTTTGTTTTTTGTTTTTGCTTTGTGTGTGTGGTATTTATGGATGGGCTGTTATGCGACGAAAGAAAGGTAGGGCCGATTTGTTTGAGTACATCATCTGTTTTGGCTTTTTTGTTTGGTTTTGTGTTATTGCTATGATATTAACGGTTTAGATTTATGGATATATATAAAGAGATAGCAGGTTTGCGTGCTGATGTTTCATCATTGAAGACAATTCTTTTAGATTTGACTAAGGCGGTAAGTACTATTCATTGTGAAAACTATAAGCGTGAGAAAAGGTTTTTGAATGCTCAGGAAGCTGCGGTTTATCTTGAAATATCGGAAAGTTCATTTCATCGATGTAAAGAAAAGATTCCCTTTGTAAAGAAGGGTAAACGTTTTATGTATAAAGTTGAAGATCTTGATCATTATATAGAAAAGAATGCAGTGAGTGCTGATAAAAAAATTGATTTTACAAACGTTTCTAAATTTAAGGTTTATGCTACCGCTTGAGAAAACAGCAGGCATGATAGATCCTATTTCGGTGCGTCTTGACAAGAATATTGCGCACAACATTGATTGTTTTGGGACTTTAATGGAGGAAGCTGCACATATGACTATTCAGTTGCTCTATTATTTTTGTGAGGTTTATCAATATAACATTTTTGGGTTTGGCATATTGGATCCGGATGAATTTGCAGTTAAATACCAGTTGGATAAGTCGAATTTGAAAAGAAAAGCCAAAGATCCGGTACAATTACAAGGCAAGACAGAGGCAGAAATTAAAGCCATGTACGATCGGCAATCCAAGGATCCGAGTTTTCGGGTTTTTGATTCGGTAATGGAAAATGCATTGTACATTCTGTTATCCCGAAATATTGTATTGGCGCGGGGTGGTAGAAAGGTTATACAAGGAGAGCGAGAGGTTGTGTATGATAAACTGACGAGCGTGCAGGTTTTAAAAGAACTAATGGTTGTTTTTGCGAAAAGGCGTGGCAGTGAGAAGGTTTTGTATCATTATACGTTAAATCCAGATATAATCGGCAATTTGACGGAGTATTTCCTGGTGAGCAGTAAGGATAATCTAATCAATCTGCGAGGCAATAAGACAGAAAGGTTGTACTTATTTTTGGCGAATTTGCGTGATTCCCTGTATATGCATCACCAAACGAGTACAACGATAGAAAATACCCCTTCATTTGCGGAATTGTGTAAGATTGCAGACGTTGATACTGTATATAAGAGTGGCGCTAAATCCGGCTCTGACAAGGATCCTAAATATATTAAACGTGACTTAAAACGGAAATTGGACTATTTGATTAAGTATAATAAGGACAAAAGTTTTTCGTTCTCGTATCGTTTTGTCTCTCGTCCTGGTCACCGGTGGGCTTATGTTTGTTTATTTGATTTTGCATTACGTCGGGGAGAAGAAGAAGAAAAACAGTGGCGGAAGTCAGAGCGGGAAACTATCTATACCAATAATATTATTTACGGACTTTTAGATTGTTTTAAAAGATTAAATTCCCGTATTTATCATAGTCATTGTGATAATTTTGACGTGTTACAAAGTGTGTTCTTAAAGTGGTTAAGATCCGATTCTGATGTTAAAGAAAAAGTATTGGTTTATAAACAAGCTTTTCTTCAGACGTATCATGTAGCGCGTCGGTATGGAGAAGATGCTCTTACTGTTAGTTTTATGGAGAATTTGCAGAAAATAAAAAGTATAGAAGATTTGAAATATATAACATAATAATAAATTATAAAAACTATGAAAACGAGAAAATTTTTTGTTTTGGTTAGTATGCTACTAATTACGACGAGCGTGTTAATTGCCCAGGGTGCGGCGGCGGATGAAATAAGGTCGCTTTGGGATGATCAAATCGAGCCGATCATTAATGTTGTATTGATGATTGCCGTTGGGGTGGCTGGATTATGGTTGCTGATACAGTTTTTCCAAGGGAAAAAAGAAGCGTTAAAACAACTGGGCTACGTGATTGGTGGGGCGGTTGTATTTCGTGTGTTGGCCGGCATTGTGGGGGGTATAGTGGGTGATAGTAGTTTAGGAAATTAGCGTGATATGGAAAAGACGCCTTGTTACAAAGTTTTGGAGAAGGAGGCACGACTGTTCGGATTGCCACTAAATGATTTTTACGTGGTAGTATTGTATGCTTTAGGTTATATAGCGTTACCTATATTCATTAAGCCAATTCTGGGATTGGATTTAGGTGTTGGTTATTATAGTATAGGCATAATACTTTTGATTGTTATCATAAAGCTTATGCAGCGTACTGGGAAAAGTAAGTACCCAAAATATTTGTTCAGTGTTATAAGTTATAAATTTATGCAGCCAAAAATTGTGCAAGGAGCAAAATAATTATGAAGCGAGTAACCTATGATGATGTATTGCCATATCTTCATTTTGAAGATGAAGTATATGTGTTAAAGGATGGCCGTGTTGTCTATGGTTTGGCTGTGGAAGGTCATCAGTATGAAGATTGCAACTACGCTGACTTGCTGGAATTAAATGGGAAAATAAATCGTTTCATTAATGAATTGCCGGGATATGCCAACCTTATGAAAATGGATATTTATTTTGAACAGAAGCAAAATATCCCTGTTGCGGGCACTGATGAGAATAGTGTCGTTAGAAATGCATGGATTTCTTTGGCCGATAAATCGGCAATGCAACTTCGTTCTTGTCTATTTCTTGAAGTTTGTCCTGTGGAAAAAGAAGGTTCCCCGCTCACTACGTTTTTTAATCGTATGGGTAAATTTATTTCCCCAAAAATGTTCAAGAATATAGATAAACGCAAATCAGAGTGTAGAAGTTTGGGGTACGAATTACAGGCCATGCTAAACGATTTTAAAGAAATGTCTGCCAAGACAATGGACTTTGAAGATTTTAGCAGGTTAAAATATCAGTTTGCGAATTTAGACTTTACCCATAATTTTGATGCTTTTGAAGCATCTGTAGATAATACTATTCCGGGGCAAATGTGTGTCGGACGAAAGAAATTAACTGTTCTTTCGTTACAGGAGCAGGGAGAGGAGTTTTGTATAGGTAGTAAAAAAGAATATTTACCTGAGCGTTTCATTGTGCATCCTCTCACTGCTCCTATCGGAATAGATTTACAAATACCGCATATTACTGTTGTCAATCTGCGGAAGCGTGAAAAGGAAGAAGGTTTAAAACAGTTCCGGACAGAAGCACAACTTACAGGGATGATTCCGGAAATGCCGATTACGAAAGGCATTGCTGACCGTCATGAAGCAGTAGAAGAAGTATTATCGGAGATCAATACAGGCAATGATTGTTTATGCGACTTGGGTGTTTCGGTGCTCGTATGGAATGAAGACGCCAAGACACATAGTCAGTGCGTAGAAATGGCTCGTGGGGCATTCAAACGAGTTGAAAATTGCAAAGTATTGGAAGAAAACATAGACACTTGCAATTTGTATTTTAGCCTGTTCCCGGGTAATGGCAGTCAGCATTATCGACGTGTGTTAGTGCCTTCGCGATTTGGCGTTGGATATTTGAATTTTCAGCGTGGTTATGATAATGATAAAAACGGCGTTATCGTTACCGACCGCTTCGGAAACCCTATGCTCGTAGATTTACGTCTTGACGATGGCCGGATGCCGGCGCAAAACTGGATTGAAGTGGGGCCTACCGGTTCCGGCAAGTCTGTAACCCAAGGTGCATTGATTTCGCAGGCATATCAGCGGGAAGAAATAGTCGTAATTCTCGACAAAGGAGGCACCTACAAGAATTTAATTGAACAGTTGGATGGCGAATATTTTGAAAATTCTGAAGAGCTTCCCTTCAAGTTTAATCCATTCCTGGTACCCTGGGATGCCACTCGCCGGGAATATATTTTTGACGAAGACCGGGTGATCCTTATTCGGACATTAGTTGCTGCACTATGGAAAAATAAGGCCGCAGGGGAACAATTCTCGTCTGCAGAAAGTTCATTGATTATGAAATTTGTGCCGTTATATTATAGTTTTGCTAGCGAACAGCGTCGGGAAGATGACAATTATGTACCTACTTTGAAGCGTTTTTGCGAGTGGGTATTATCCTATAAAAAAGCAACGGATGCCGGGGATGATATTTTTGAATCTGAGATGAAACAATTTGATGTTAATACGTTTTGGATTGTAATGCAGCCCTATGTCTCGGGTATTTATGGAAAAATCCTTTCGTCCGATGATGCATTGAGTTTGTCGGATAAGAGACTACTTTGTTTTGATATGGCAAAAGTGCAAGCTGATAAAGTATTGTATCCTATTATAGCCATGTTGCTGATTGATTTGATTTTACAACATATCGCGAAATTTCCTGACATATATAAAAATGTAGTGTTAGACGAAGCTTGGTCGTTCCTTACCGGCGATATGGAAGAATTTATTGAAATGATGTACCGGACGGTTCGGAAGAATAATGGAAATGTGGGTATTATCACGCAAGCAGTTACTGATATAGAAGGTTCGGCGATTGGCACAGCGCTGCTAAATAATACGCACGTTTTGATTGCCCTAAACCACGAAGGTGCGGACATTGACAAGCTGGCTTCTGTACTGAATTTGACGGATGATGAAAAAGCTAAGGTTTCGTCGATGCGCAAGCGGTGGAAGACATGGGATGGCCGCCGGGGTGGCCGGGAACTGTTCGTGAAGAGAAAAGGTATCGACGCTAAGGTTCTGGCCTTGGAAGTGCCTATCGAGTTAATGCCGGTGCTTACGTCCAATCCGAAGGAACGAAACCATTTCAATAAATTAAAGTCGCAATACAATTTTAACCGGGCTGTTCAGGAGTGGGTAAAGGATTTTCATGCCGGGGCGATATAAAAAAGTATGTAAATTTCATCACCAAATTAAACCAAGCAACAGAAATTATGAAACCTAAAAACAAAAAACAGACTGCCGATGTTCAGGAAGCACCTGAATTGTTTACCTTCGACCACAATCATAAGCCTGTCCGGGTGGAAATGATTGACGGCGAGCCGTGGTTTGTTGCGAAAGATGTGTGTGATATTTTAAATCTCACAAATAGTCGTAAAGCCACAAATGTTTTAGATGATGATGAAAAATCTGATGTAACTATTAGTGACACCAGATCGAAAGGGAGTGCCACTCAAAAGCGTAAGATGACGGTTGTTAACGAGAGTGGTCTTTACAATCTTATTTTCCAATCCCGGAAGCCGGAGGCCCGTGCATTCCGGAAGTGGGTAACGTCGGTGCTGTTGCCTGTGGTTCGGAAGACCGGCAAGTATGCGCCTGGCAGAGTAGAGAATGACTGTCCCTATACCCAGCCGGATGTATTAGAGCCGCCGGCATTTTGTCAAGCGACACCGGAGTGGATGTTAGACCTGATGAACGATGTGTGCCGGATTGAAGATGCCGGATTGCGTATTGGCATGGCAGACAAGTTGATGTCTGTAAAAAAAATTGATTATTAATCTATTAAAAAATAAAAATTATGAAAACACTAAATTTATTTAAATGGGGCTGTTTACTAATGGTATTATTATTTACCGGTTGCAGTAAAGACGATGATGAAACCAAAATAGAAGTTGCCACGTTGATCGGCACATGGGAAATGGTTTCTTATAGGAATTATGATAAAGATATAGCTACAGGTGCTATTTTCAACGAGTCGCAATCTACACCTACGGAAACTATTTATGTATTTAAACAAGATAGTTATGAACAATATTATATGGGCGAGATTGTAGAAACAGGGTCATGGAGTTTGGAAGGAAAGAAACTTTTTATTGCCGATTTAGAATTTGAGGTGCTTAAGTTGAATATTTCTGAGCTGGTTTTATTAAAATCTTCCGATCGGACAACTTATTTACATTGTTCAGAAATCACCTTTCAAAGAAAATAATATGGAAAGTGAAAATAAAGAGCTATTCATCAGGAATTATCACAAACAGCTTAAAGGACAGGTTTACATTTTTTTGTTTGCATTGGTTGCGTTAGGGTTGATTTGTCTATTGCTGTTGTATAGAAATAGTTCCTTGTCCGACAGGGTTAATAATGAGATTTTTATCGCTGTCGAAGATCGTGTCTATTCTGCGATTCCAAAAACGCTGGCGAAGGATGATAACGATTATAAAATCTTTGGTGAAGTCGTGGTTTATAATATGTTCTCGCACGATCAATTTTCATTTAAAGAAAGGACAGATTTGGTAAAAGATTTTATGAATGAAAACACGTTCAATTATATTATGAAGTCTTTTGAGTACAAGGGGCAAAGGGTGACGGATTATTATAAAAAATACGACGCAAGATTATACTACACGATAGATAGCATGAATGTTATTACGAAAAACAAATTTCGAGAGTTATATGTTTTTGGAAAAAATCGCGCTGTTTTTTCGCTTGGCGATCCTTTAGAATCCACACTGAATATGCGGTTTGTGATTAAAGAAATTGACCGCAGCAGGAGTAACAAATTTGGGCTGTATATATACGATTTTAATTTTATAAAATAACCTATGAAAAAGATAATTTCACTATTGGTTTTTATATCTGTGGCGTTTCTCGCTTCCGCACAGGTATGGGTAGAAGATGGGAGTGTGATGTCAAAATCCAACTCATACGATACGATATTTGTCAATAATGGCACTTCGTACCTGATATTTAATCATGATATTTTTTCGTTCACCCTGGGCAATGAAACCGACTTTATTGCACAAGCGCATGAAAATTGTTTGATGATTCGCAATATTTCAAAAAATAATAAACCGTCAAGCATTTTTATCAGCTACGGGGATAGCACTTATGTTCAATATTATTATGCTATTTTACAGTACGCCTCAGACAGTATGCGGGAATACTATGACTTCCGGGACACATACAATAAAAATATCACATCCCGCGCACAGCGCAAGGAACTACAGGCAATGGAGAAGTCAGAAGAACAAAATTATTTTTTATCCGAACTAAAAACAATTTCTCAAATTATAAAAGAAATGCCGGATGAGATTACTGATTTGGGCGTGGCGGAAAACGGGCTTTCGGCGCATCTTCGCTTAATACGCACGGACAACAATTACGCTTACTTAAAGTTTGTCGTGGATAACGACACAGCTGTTGATTATGAATTTGATATGGTTAGTTTCCAGTATGTTCAAAAATATAAAACCGGACTATTCCGAAAAAAGAAGATTCAATACTTGGATGTTTTTCCAATCGTAATCAACGCAAAAACATTAGTCCCGGCATACAGGCAGGAGGTCATGGTATATATTATTCCGATTTTTGGTATCAGGCCCAAAGAAGAGTTGTTGATTACCTTCAGGGAGCGTGCCGGATTGCGTAATATAGCATTTACAATTTCAAACAAGGATATAATGAAGGCTAAAGTGCTTGAAAAACGTCGTTAATTTATTAATTATGAGTAATTTTTTTAAAGATAAAAAGAATTTATATATAGTAGCCGGTGCCGGGATAGCGTTGGTTGTGCTGGTTGTATATATATGGGTAAAAATAGCAGATTTCAAAGGCGCCCGAGATAAACAACAAACAATTGTTAGCGATCCTAAGATCACAGAATCGACCAGAAACCGGGAATATTCCGAGGTTTCGAGGGAGTCGGCTGCCGGGATTTTTGCCGGCCGGGATTCATTGCGTAGCAGTAGTACCAAAGAGCAGCCGGCACAGGTGGAACAAGCTTCTTCGGAGCCTGTCATAACAGATCATAATGCGTCGCTTGTGTCGGCATTGGCACCGGCAGAAACAATACCGGAGGAAACGACTAAGAAACCCGGCAATAGACGTACGAATAATAGCGCCCGGACAGTACCTGCTACAGACACTACTGTTAAAACAGCTCTTGAACAGCAGTTAGAGCAAATTGAAAATAGAACAACCGTAACGAAGACTAAAAAACATGAACCCGAGCAGAAAGAAGAAATACCTAAATCCCCCCTCATTAATCTTACCGTAGTAAAAAGTCGTAAGCCGTCGGTTTATAGCACTTATAAAGAAGAATTGACTACTACGCATGATAATGTGGTGCTTTTCTCCGCAAAAGTTTACGGTTTTCAAAAAATCAAAACAAATGAAACACTTACGTTACGGAATACAGAAACGATAACGGCCAATGGGCATGTTATTGCGGCTGGCAGTATTTTTCGTGGTACAGCTAAAATGTCAGGAAACCGGATGACTGTTGATGTAACTTCCGCGGTTTCCCGGGATGGTAGATATTCCGTCAAAATGTCGGTGTATGATAACGACTTTGTGAAAGGCATATTTGTAAAGGAGGTATCTGAATCCACTGAGGACAATGTGTCTTCAGCCACAGATGCAGCAATAAATATAGCCACATCTGCTGTTCCGCTTGGCAGTGTAGTAAAAAGTGTAGGCAAAGAAACTGCCAAGCAAACACAAAGAGCTTTAGAAAAACAAAACAAAATAACTATAACGCTTGAAGATGGTTATGAAGTATATTTAGCTTTAGCGATTACAAACAAATGAGATATGAAAAAATTATCAATAATAGTGATAGTGGCGATTTTTTGTTTATCCAGTATAAGCGCCATGGCGCAGACACGGATAGATGGTGGTAAAGGAAAGTTCCGAAATTCTTCGAAATATACGGCCAATACGGCTCACCTTTCATTTTATGGCGTCACTTCTTTCGATTTATCACGTTTTGGTGGCGGTATAGGATATATGTTTGTACTCCGTAGTCAAAATTTGCGGGCAGTTAATTTAAATTACTATTATACGAAGACAGATACGGAGAAGGAACAAGTATTTGATTTGTCCGGTTCGTATTACTGGAAACTCCTTGGATCCGGGAGTTTTCGCACCTTTTTTGGTGCAGGAATAGGGATCGGATTGTCGGATCAACGAAGTTTGATTTTTGACAAACATTTAACAGTAATTATCTATGGCGGCCAAGCGGCTTTGCAGTGTGAGTATTTGATTGCAGATGCTTTTGGGATTTTTGCCGCCGTACAGCAGGAAATGCGGTGTATGGAGAAGATTACATCCATTCGTTTTCGTCATTGTATAACAGCCGGCATAAAAATAGGGATTTAAAATTTTCAATCATGAAAAAACATATTTTACTAATGATTTTGTGTCTTTGTTTCTTTAAAACAATTCAAGCACAAACATTTGATTATAGTGATCTTGATAAAGGTTACGTGGAATGGGAGGGTATCAATTCATTCTGTTTTGAAATTTTGGGGAGCACGCAACAAGTATATAATAACGGAAGTACAGCACTGACTACCGGTGGGCACCCATGGGATTATTGCACATATGCTCCGTCACAATATCAACTTTGTGACCGTTCTTCTATTACTTTTTATCCTTCAAGATTATCGAATAATAGGTTTTACCCGCTTGCACAATGGGCGGGTATTAATGGTAGAGCCGATTGTTCGGGATACGAACAATGGGAGGACTATTACTATCCTGTGTACGGCGGTTGGATACCGGCACAAAATACTACAAGTTACATAAATAAGTCTATTTTGAAAAAGGTTTATTACGGCGACGACGCCGTGACAACGATAAATTTAAAAGACTTATCGTTTGAAAATCATCAGGATGTGGAATATTACAATGGGGCTTTTAAAGTTTTTGCTCCATTTAGGGCCAACGGTAACAACATGACATTTTATTACACAACAAGCTTTCACCGTGCCCGACACCTAAGAACGGATGGTAATGATTTTCATCAAAATGGCGTTCCATCAAGTGATATTTATGCTGTAAATACACGTCCTTACGTTGCGAAATATGGGGCTAATCATCAAATATTTAATGCTAAAGAATGGGCCAATGCGGATTGGGCCAAAGATGTTGAATCTTATACAGATGCTTTAGGCTCAGTAAGAAATTTAAATGGAGGAGTTGAAGTATATGTTGTATATGGACATCAAGTAAAGATGCCGGGGTTAGGAGCAAGATGTTCTGGTGGCCCTCAAAATGGAGTTTTAGGAAGTGTAGTGTATCAATACGACGAAGGGGAGTTTAAATGGGGGGGTGAGGCTGGATTTTTCGGTTTACTTAATACTTGGCTGGGGTTTTTCCAATATGCCAATTTAGCAAAAATACATGTATATTCCCACCGGCCGAAATGGAAAGAAAACGCTGTAAAAGCCACATACTGCAGTTCTGAAATTATAGATTTACGAGAATTAATTGATTTAGGCGCTGGAAAATTTTCCGGGAAATTTGTGATCGAGAAAGGCCGTACGGATGTTTTGATAGACGATGCAACATTAGATTTAAGTAGTGTGACAACTGACACCAAGATAGGTGTGCGTTGTTATCCATATTATACAGCGGATAACAATGAAAATATTTCCATGTATATGGAAATTACAGTTGTTGCATCGGAACCTCTTGTAGATAATGGTGAGCAGTTTGTTTGCAGTTCTTCTGATAAATTAATTCTCGAACGGTACTCACCCCAAGGAGGCATTTATACTGGTTCGTACATCAAGAATAATGAATTGGATGTGGCAGCTGCCGCAAAAGCGGACTTGACAGCTATTGCTGTTACTTATAAATACACAAGCAGTAACGGCTGTCAAATAACAAAAAACTATACACAGACTATTACTTCATCTACTGAGATAACTTTTGATAAAATTGCAGCTATTTGTGAGGATAAGGACATTGATTTAGAAAAATACATTACGCTTTCTGGTGGCACCTTTAGTGGGCATGGGATAACCGGAAGTGTTTTTTCTCCCAATGCAGCCGGCATAGGGTATCATCCTATTACATACATGTATATAGATGAAGCACATGGTTGTGAAACAATAATTACACAAGAAGTTCAGGTGAGAGAATTGAACCCGACTGTTGAATTTAGACAACTTCTAATTACCCTTTGTCAAAATGAGCAATTTATTGATTTGAATGATTATATTGAATTTGATGCAACTCCGACGGATGGTACATTTTCGGGCACCGGTGTACAAAGCGGGCATTATTTTTATCCCGATAAGGCGAAAGAAGGGTTTAATGTTATTAAATATTCTTATGGCAGTTCTGTGTGCAAACAGACTATAAGCACAGAAATAAGAATAAAGGAAGTAGAATCTCTTTCATTTTCTTCGCCGGGGAATATATGTACAATAGCGCCTGTTGATTTATCAAATTTGCCGAACATAAAAGATGGAACATTTACAGGTATTGGCGTACAGAATAATATTTTTACGCCGTCTGATGCCGGGTTGGGCGTAGCTGAATTGACCTATAATGCAACTACAGATAATGATTGTCCCGTTTCGGCTAAATTACCTGTGCTGGTATCCGATTTACTTCCAAGAGACGTGGATGTAAAATTTGAAACAATACCTCAATTTTGTGCCAACGATGCTAATTACTATGATTTATCATCATACATAAAAGGTCATGAAGGTGGTTCTTTTAGCGGACGTGGAATAGAAAATAATCGTTTTTACCCCAACAAGGCCATTGCCGGGTTTAACATTATTACCTATACTTATGGGACGGGTGTTTGTCGTCGCAACCTTCAAACAGAAGTTTATGTTAATTCTCTCCCGCAAGTACAGTTTAGTGGATTGGGTAACATATGCGATAATGGCGCTATTGATTTAACTAAGCATGTTACTCCATCCGGCGGCACGTTTAGTGGCCCCGGAGTAAATGGGACTTCTTTTTATCCGGCACTGGTTGGGTTGGGGCAATATACTGTGTCTTATGATGCATTTGTTGGCCAATGCCCGGTACATGGAGAAAAAATATTAAACGTAGTAGGGTTAACTGATAATGATGCTTCTATTCTACCAATTGATGATGTTTGCCATACAGATGAGAATTATATTGATTTACGCGCGTATGTTATAAATGCACCGACAGATGGAGTGTTCTCAGGTAATGGTGTGGATGGGACAAGGTTATATCCTAACCGGGCAAAAACGGGATTCAATACCATACGCTACAATTTTAATGTAGGAAATTGCAGTAAAACGATCACCACTGAAGTGTATGTAAAATCTGTCCCAACGGTGTATGTCCGTTCCATCCCAACAGTATGCGATAAAAAGATTATTGATCTGAATAATTATACGGATACAAAAGGTGGGATATTTAGCGGTATTGGTATATCAGGAAATACATTTATACCCGAAGCTGCCGGTATAGGACAACATACCGTAAAATATACTGTCGATTTTAACGGATGCGTCGGCGAGGCAACCATGACCATAAATGTTTCCGACTTGCGCGAAGAGGATATTGCTTTCAAAACATTTCCTTCTTATTGCAAAAGTGATTCTATATATGTGGACTTACGCACTTACGTTCGCAATCATGAAGGCGGCACATTTGCCGGCACCGGTATAGAAAGCTATCGTTTTTATCCGTCCCGCGCCCGGGAGGGATTTAACACCGTTACTTATACTTTTGGGGATGGTTCTTGTAAGAAGACTATAACTGCTGAGATTTTGATAAATGTTATGCCAACAGTAAATATTCAAGCATTGCCGAAGATTTGCCAAAGTGGTACAGTCATTAATTTGAATAGATATGTTACCCCGGGCGGCGGCATTTTTTCCGGCCCCGGCGTGGTTGGTACAGATTTTTATCCTGATGTGGCCGGAACAGGCAAACATAATATAAATCATACTTACACGGATCAAAACGGATGCGTTGTCAGAACGCCATTACAAGTAGAAGTAATTGATTTATATTCTCAAAATACAGCATGGAAAGGTAATGAATTACCCCAATTATGTAACACTGATGAAGCAATAAATTTAAGCGACTACATTAATGATCTTGTTGAAACCGGTATTTTCTCCGGTACCGGAGTAGAGAACGGCCGGTTTTATCCTGACAGAGCAAAAGAAGGATTTAATACAATATCTTACACCTACGGTGAAGGAAATTGCAAGAAAACCATAAAAGCCGAATTTTACGTGCAAATGGCACAACCGGTTTTGTTGAACAGCATTCCCTATGTGTGCACGAAAAGTAATGTTAATTTGCAAAATTTGGTAAATATAAAAGGTGGTAACTTTTTCTACGGCGGTAATTTAATTGACAATTTTTATCCCGAAAATTACGGCATAGGCAAACACCAGTTGCATTACGAGGTTCCGTATAGGCAATGCACCTCTAAAGTGGATTTAACAATAGAAATAAGTGATTTGATGGAAGCGGATATTGCTTTTGATACTATACCGTCCATGTGTAAGAATGATGATGGGTATTATGAATTGGCTCCTTACGTTCGTAACCATGAAGGCGGCACATTTGCCGGCACCGGCGTGGAGAACGGCCGGTTTTATCCATCCCGCGCCCGGGAAGGATTTAATGTGGTATCATATACTTATGGTGAAGGGAATTGTAAAAAGACAATAAAAAGTGAAATATATATTAATATCCCACCGGTCATAATTTTCAACAACATTCCTTATGTATGTTCAAAAGACGTTGTTAATCTTTCAAATTTCGTAAATTTAAAAGGCGGGGTATTCAGCTACGCATCCAATAACATTTCTGAATTATTTTATCCGGAGACTTATGGTATAGGCAAACACGAGTTATCGTATGAGGTATCCCAGGATCAATGTGTCTCAAAAGCAACATTTACCATAGAAATTGGCGATCTGATGGAAGCGGATATTGCTTTTGACTCCCTTCCTGTTTTATGCAAGCAAGACATGGGATATATTGATTTGCGTTCTTATATTCAAAATCATGATGGTGGTACATTTGCCGGTACCGGCGTGGAGAATGGCCGATTTTATCCTGGCAGAGCAAAAGAAGGATTTAATATAATATCTTACACCTACGGTGAAGGAAATTGTAAGAAAACAATAAAAAATGAGATAGAAGTCGTAAATTACACAGGAACACCAGTAAGTTTCCTGCCTATCCCGAAGCGCTGTGATGCTACGCCGGTGAATTTGATAGATTACGTCAATATTAAAACAGGAACATTTTCCGGCGCCGGCGTGGTTGGTACAGATTTTTATCCTGATGTGGCCGGAATAGGTAAGCACGATATATCTTATGTGGTAAAAGACAGTATTTTTAACATTTATGCAAACACGACGATAGAAGTAGTATCATTATTGTCGCCAAATGTTCGTTTTAAAACATTACCGGCATTTTGCCGCTCCCAGGGTGAAGCAATAGACTTGATGGAATACATTGAGAATAGTGAAGACGGAACATTTTCAGGAAAAGGTGTTAAAAATAACAGATATTTCTACCCAAATGAAGTAACAACTGAAGACAATGTTATTACCTATACGTATGGAACCGACATTTGTAAGCGTTCTATAAGCACGACAGCAAAGATTTACAGTGCGCCCAACGGCGGCGTTATTGAAATTGATGATATTATTGTGTGTTGCGGCGCTCGCATGGATTTGGGAAAAATGGTTACTCCGGCAGGTGGCACCTTTACAGGTGAATATACAACGCCAAATGGAATATATTCCGGAGATATTGCCACTTCCGGTGAAGTTCATATAACCTATGTCGTAGCAAATAAAGGTTGTATTCTTTCGAGGGAAATAATAATTCGCAATGAAAATACTGAACTTCTTGATTTTACAGTGGATGTAGAAACAGTCGGCGATGGTGGTAAAGTTCATTTTATCCCGCCCTCTACAGAAGAAAGCAGTTACCATTGGACATTCGGCGACGGAGCATATTCATTCGAGCCATCGCCGTGGCACTATTATTACCATCCGGGCACGCACACAGTGTCACTTGAGATGAAGGACAGAAAGGGATGTATCCGTTCTGTCTCAAAGGATGATTTTGTTTCAGTGACAAAAGCCAACAGATTAAAGACAATGAGTGTCGGAGGGACAATTTATATTTTATCGTCAGAAGACGATGATAAGTATGAAGACCCAGGGGAAGGTGAAATAAAGATTTATCCAAATCCCACGACAGGATATTGCTATGTAGTTGGCGCTGAATTGCTAAGCAGGATTGTTATATATAATGTGATGGGGAATATAATATATGATAATGCCGCAAACAGTTTGATAACAATTCCAGGCCCTTCAGGGATTTATTTCATCAAATGTTTTTTCAAGGATAAGAGACAACCAATAGTTATAAAAACAGTAAAACAATGAAAAGGAATAATAATCCAATTTTATCTGCCGCGTCTTGTGTTACTTTATTCATCTGCATTATTTGCATCTTAATAATAGCAGTGCTTTCCTGTGATTCATCGACGGATTTATTTAAGAACATAAATGATCAAATTGCGTTTGAACTTCGGACAGATGACGGACTGTACAACTATGACCTATACGACAAATATGCCGATTCTGTTAAGATCAATCAACCACGAACGGTTTATCTCACTCTACAGGATGACATGAAAGAATTGTCTGCAGCGTTTGAATTTGACAAAGGAGAAAATAACGTCGTACTGACACTTGATGGTGACACTATAATACCAAATCACAATTATTTAGTCACGGTTGGAAAACGAATCAATATAAATATTATTGGCAAATCACCCGGTGAAGTTACCGGTCAGCTTAAACTTGTAGATTATTATAACGAATCAATATCGTTATTAATTTCTTTATATGTATTCGATAACCTTTATCCTACCTGTAAAATAGACGTTAAAGAGGTAAAAGAAGTGTCGGCATATGAATATTTAATTGATTTATCAAGTTCATTCGACGCTGATGAGAAGTACGGCGGCAATATCGTTACTTATGAGTATAAAATAGGCAACTATTATTTTTTGACGACTGAAAAAGATGCGATTTATCATATTTTTCCAACGGCGGGAAATTATGATGTAAAGTGCAGGGTAAAAGATAATGATGGCGCATGGAGTGATGTGGTTACTACAAAAGTTATAATAGAATAAATAATATGGAAACAAATCAATCATTAGAAGATATTAAAAAAGAAGTAGTTGAATTGCTGATGATGACCGATGTTGAATTTAGTGGTAGTGATGATGAATTTGAAGATGAAGATATCGAAGTAAAGTATGTCTGATTATTTAGATAAGAAGCTGCAAGCGGTATCGGATATGATAATCGCCAAATTGGAGAAGCTGGAGCATCCCGAATGGCGCCGTCCGTGGATTAATATCGGTGGTGGCCTTCCCCGCAATATATCCGGGCGTTATTATAGTGGATCTAACTTATTGTTTCTTTCACTTCTCGCGGAAGAAGGAGGGTATAAAGCGCCGATTTATTTAACTTTTTTGCAAGCCAAAGAAGCCGGATTACAAATTAAAAAAGGTGAACGCTCTTTTCCTGCTTTTTACCATAATATTTCGATTACTGATAAAGCAAAGAACAAAATAGACATAGCCGATTATAAATCTCTCACAAAGGAAGAGCAAAAAGAATGCAATGTTAAGTCTTTTCTTCGTGCATACGATGTTTTTAACATTGATCAAACGAATATGCTGCAGATAGACCCGGAGCAGTATGCTGCTATAACTAATTCAACAGGAATACAACAAAGAAATTACCATAACGAGGCGCTTTCTTCCATGATAGAGAACAATGCATGGGTATGCCCCATTGAATTTCATGGCAATAAAGCCTATTATAGTGTTCCAGTGGATAAAATAGTATCTCCGCGCATGGAGCAATT
>JAIRNR010000029.1 GCA_031257915.1 Bacteroidales bacterium | reverse complement strand
CATGCGGCAAGTAGCAATAAGTGCTCTCAAACTCGGTTATACATGTCAGGACGTATCTGCGCTTACAGGTTTGACGCTTGAGCAGGTTACCGAGCTACACAAGTCAGCCGCCCTGTCCTAACTTGTAAAACCCATCTGCGCCCATCAACATAATCTGTCCGAAAATTATATTTGCAACACCCAAATTTGGCGCAAAAATAACACTTTTTATTTGAGTATCAAATGTTTAATGGGTGTTGCAACTTTTTATTGCGGAAAACAAGACATCAACAGGTTGCTCAAAAAGTGCTTCCAAATCGGTATTTATTTTCATTGACTTTAATCCCAACTCTTTGTCTTCGTAGTAAATATCAATATCACTGTCCTCTCTATTCTCGCCGCATGCCACAGAACCGAAAATACCCATCTTGCTGATACCGTACTTATCAGCGTGCTTTTCCTTATACGCACTCAATAAACTTATATATTCCTCTCTCGTTTTCATATAATTTAATTTTAGCACCCAGATATTAAATAAAAAAGGCGGGGTACTCCGCCGCCTCAAATATGTCTAAAACATTTGCCTGTTTTTAAATTTACTGTTGATTTGTTTATCATCTTCAATCACAAAATTATATAAATTTTGTTAAAGTTTACAACAACTTGTTAATATTTTTGGAAAATGCACATTCTGCGCTTTATCTTTTGTAGAAAAATCGTTACATTTGTGTACTAAAACAAAACTGAAAATACTAAAAAATAAAGCATTATGAATACAGCACAAACGACGCCGCTAAATCCTGCGCAAATACACTTGTTACGGATGTTTAATTATACAAAATCAGAACAAGAGTTTGCAGAATTAAAAAATGTTCTATTTAAGTATTATCGTAATAAATTAGATAAATTGACTGATGAATATTGGGAAACTCACAATTTGAATAATGATATTATGGAAGAATGGGCTAATGAACAGGATCGGGAAGTACACAAATGAAAATAGTATTATGAATAAATATTTATCAGATACACATACTGCTATATGGTTTTTAAATGCAGATGCTACTATACCTGAAAAAGCAAAATGAACACTTTCGGACAAATTTTTCGCTTCACTTCTTTCGGTGAATCACACGGAGCGGCTCTCGGCGGGATAATTGACGGAATACCTGCGGGCGTTTTGGTCGATACGGAGTTTATTCACAGCGAACTTCGCCGCCGCGCAACAGGCAGTCAGACTTGCAGTGATAAGACGAAAGCGGATGCAGATTATCCGCAACCGGAATGCACCGGCAGTCGGGCTTGCAGTGATAAGACAGAAGCGGATGCAGATTATCCGCAACCGGAATGCACCGGCAGTCAGACTTGCAGTGATAAGACGAAAGCGGACGCATATTATCCGCGACCGGAATGCACAGGCAGTCGGACTTGCAGTGATAAGACGAAAGCAGATGCAGATTATCCGCAACCGGAATGCACCGGCAATCAGACTTGCAGTGATAAGACGAAAGCGGACGCAGATTATCCGCAACCGGAATGCACCGGCAGTCGGACTTGCAGTGATAAAACGAAAGCGGACGACAACAATACAGACAGCAACAAAACAGACGGCAACAAAACAGACGGCAACAATACAGACGGCAACAAAACGGACCGCAACAATACAGACAGCAGCACATACAGCAGCAGCCGCAAAGAAAGTGATACGGTAGAAATTTTATCAGGAGTCTTTGAGGGACGCACTTTGGGAACTCCCATAGGTTTTATTATCCGAAATGAAGACAACCGCAGCGAAGATTATACCGAATTGCAACATCTGTTCCGACCTGCACATGCAGACGACACCTATTTTCATAAATACAAAGCGCGTGATTATCGCGGGGGCGGACGGGCTTCGGCACGTGAAACAGCCGTGCGTGTGGCTGTCGGAGCGTTTGCGAAAATGATGTTGCGGCAATACGGCACAAAGAGCAGCAACAGCGGTATTACTGTTGAAGCAAAAATTGTAGAAACGGGCGATATTGCGCAAGCCCGTATTGCAGGTGATAGCGCAGGCGGTATAATAGAATGTGTCGCAAAGGGTGTGCCTCGTTCTCTCGGAGAACCGCTATACGATAAACTTTCCGCACGTTTGGCTTATGCAATGATGAGTATCCCCGCCAGCCGCTCGTTTGAAATCGGAAAAGGTATAGAAGCAGCAAGAATGTACGGCTCCGAACATAATGACAGGTGGAACGCGGACGGCACAACGGAAAACAACTATGCCGGCGGTGTGCGCGGCGGAATATCCACAGGTGAAGACATTGTCCTGCGTGTCGGCTTTAAACCGATACCGTCTATCTCAAAGAAACAGACATTGCTTTCCGACAAAGGCGAACTCGTACAGCACAGCATAAAGGGTCGCCACGATGTAACGTGCGTTTTCCGCGCCTTGCCGATAGTTGAAGCAATGATGGCAATCACACTTGCCGACTTCGTTTTGCTGAAATCCGCATGTTCCCATTTTAATTGACAAAATTGCGATTACCCGTAAATACTAAAATCCGAAAATATAAAAAATAAGTGTAAATTTGAAAAGATTATAAATTCAAACACTATGCGTAAAAAATTATCAATTGCGCTGATGTTCGTTGCGGCTGCTGCGTTCATACTCGCTGCCGCATCTTGCAGTAGCGGGGCGAAAACATCATCGTCCACACAAGATTCCGTATGTGACTTCGTATCAAGACCGGGTAAACAGCACTTTTACGGCTCAAAACCGAAACATCATCCCGCACCGGAAACCCCAATAGGACGCAGATAATATATGGACAACGAGAAACAATCAGGCACCGGCGAAATTTCGCAAATTATCGGTGCCGTAGTAGATGTATATTTCAAAGAAGGGCAACGTATTCCGAGTATTTATGAAGCACTTGAAGTAAAACGCGGCAATGGTGCCGCACCTCTTATTTTAGAATGTCAACAGGATATCGGCGAACGTACGGTACGTGCTATTGCGATGGATTCTACAGACGGTATTGCCCGCGGCACTGAAGTCGCTGCGACGGGACATCCCATATCAATGCCCGTTGGTGCCGATATTAACGGACGGCTTTTTAACGTTATCGGACAGACAATTGACGGAATGCCTGCTGTAAAGGCAGAAACACGTAAAAGTATTCATGCCGAGCCGCCGCGTTTTGAAGAACTTACCACATCGCAGGAAGTTCTCTTCACAGGAATTAAAGTTATTGACCTTATTGAACCGTATATGAGAGGCGGCAAGATAGGATTGTTCGGCGGTGCGGGCGTTGGTAAAACAGTTCTTATTATGGAACTGATTAACAACATTGCCAAAAAATATTCCGGTCAAACTGTTTTTGCCGGCGTTGGCGAGCGTACTCGCGAAGGAAACGACCTGCTGCGCGAAATGATTGAAAGCGGCGTTATAAAGTACGGCAAGGAGTTTGAAGAAAGCATGAATAAAGGCGGTTGGGATTTAGACAAAATAGACCGTGAAGAATTAAAAAAATCGCAGGCAACGCTTGTATTCGGACAGATGAATGAGCCGCCCGGAGCACGCGCCCGCGTTGCGCTTTCAGGGCTTACCATAGCGGAGTATTTTCGCGACAGAGCATCCGACAAAGGCGGTGGAAATATCCTGCTTTTTATTGATAATATTTTCCGCTTCACGCAGGCAGGCTCAGAAGTGTCGGCGTTGCTCGGACGTATGCCGTCGGCAGTAGGTTATCAGCCCACTCTCGCTACCGAAATGGGTTTACTTCAAGAGCGTATCACATCGACAAAACATGGCAGTATTACGTCCGTTCAGGCAATTTACGTTCCCGCAGACGACCTTACCGACCCTGCTCCGGCAACAACCTTTGCGCATCTTGACGCCACAACGGTTTTGAGCCGCAAAATTGCCGAACTTGGTATATTTCCCGCCGTAGATCCGCTTGATTCGACATCACGCATATTAAATTCAGCCGTTGTCGGCGAAGAACACTATAAAACAGCGCAAAGCGTAAAAAATATTTTGCAGCGTTATAAAGAGTTACAGGATATAATCGCCATTCTCGGTATGGACGAATTATCGGAAGAAGACAAACTTATTGTAGGACGTGCCCGCAAAATTCAGCGTTTTCTGTCGCAACCATTCCACGTAGCAGAAGCATTCACAGGTTTAAAAGGAGTATTTGTTGATATTGCCGACACAATAAAGGGCTTCAATATGATTTTAAACGGCGAAATGGATTCTTACCCCGAGCAGGCATTCCATCTTGTCGGTACGATTGAAGATGTTATTGAGAAAGCGAAACGATTGTAATTTTTAACTATGACACTATCAATTCTATCCCCTGAAAATACGTTTTTCAATGGCGATATTTCGCTTATTCAATTACCCGGTATTGATGGGCTTTTTGAAGTATTACCCCGACATGCCCCAATAGTAGCAACTCTTGCCGCAGGCAATATCCGCATTGTTGAAGAAAACGGAAAAGAAACCGTACTGCACATACAGGGCGGTGTTTTTGAAGTTGTGGAAGGCAACAGAGCAACTGTACTTACTATGTAAAAAATATCATTTGACAAAAACAAATTTTTAATTTCAATAAAATTCTAATCATTATTTCTTATGAGTACCATACCCACAGACATTAACTGGTCGTCTTTACCGTTCGGCTATTTAAAAACCGATTACAACATCCGCGCTTATTATCGTGACGGACGTTGGAGTAAATTTGAAAAATCAACAGATGAAACCATCCCCGTTCACATTGCTGCTACTGCCCTTCACTACGGACAATCGTGCTTTGAAGGCTTAAAAGCATTTCGGTGCAGAGATGGTAAAATTCGTCTTTTCCGACCGGAAGAAAACGCAAAACGCCTTATTCTTTCTGCTAACGGAATTATGATGCAACCCGTACCGAAAGAGATTTTTATAGAGGCGTGTAAGGAAGTTGTTCTGATAAATGAAAAATACGTGCCGCCGTTTATGTCGGGTGCGTCTTTTTATCTGCGTCCGATACTTTACGGCTCCGGCGGCGAAGTCGGGGTTAAGCCAAGCAAAGAATACACGTTCATGGTTTTCGGTGGTCCTGTCGGTCCGTACTTTAAAACAGGCTTTAAGCCAATGCCCATGCAATTGATAAAAGACTTTGACCGTGCCGCACCGCTCGGAACAGGTATGTTTAAAGTAGGCGGTAATTATGCCGCTTCTTTGCGTGCAAGCGAACGCGCTCACGGCGAGGGTTTTAATACTGTACTTTTTACAGACGCAAAAGACCATAAATTTATTGACGAAGCAGGTCCCGCAAATTTCTTTGCTATTAAGGGCAATCGCTACATAACTCCCGACTCTCACTCTATTCTGCGTTCAATTACAAATATGACATTACAGCAGATTGCACTTGATTTGGGCATGGAAGTTGAACGCCGTCATATTGCTATTGATGAACTTGCCGAATTTGAGGAGATCGGTGCGTGCGGAACTGCCGCAGTTATCACTCCTGTCAGCCGTATGGTAAACCGCAGTAATAATAATGAGTACATATACACTATGGGTGGCGAAGCAGGTCCGAAAACGCAAAAGTTATACGACATTCTTACAGGCATCCAGTCCGGTATAATTGAGGATAAATATGGTTGGATGGTTGAGGTATAAAGTATGAGAATTACACAAATTTTTCTATCTATAACTTAAAAATTTAAAACAAAAAACTATGGGAACAGGTATTATGGGGGTTATCCCTCTTTCATTTTGCTTTGACGGTGATTTATGGACTCAGAAACGGGGCAGCAAAGAGCAAAAAGACGAATTTATTAAATATGCCCCGAAAGATTTCTTTAAGTTCTACAACAAGGAAGAACGGAAAGAAAAAGAAAATAACAAGCTGGTAAAGGTAGATTACTACTTTATAAAACCGGAGATATTGTTGCCTAATTTCAAGGACTTCTTCTTTGAATTCCACAACTTGATTGGCGAGTCCTCATGCATGAACGATGATGAAAAATTCGACGATGAATATAACGCCATTGTCGCCTCCAATGATTTTGACAAATTTATCGCACATTTCAATGAAGAATGGGGACGGGGACGCGCACCATCCATTTTCTCCGGTTGCGAGCCAATGTATATTACCGATTGTGAAAATTTGCTCATATATCGAGGCAGCTACAAAGCCATACTGGAAGAATGGTCAACACTGATGCACATGGAGCGGTTGTTACGGGCAGCAGTAAAGAATCCGCTGGCAAAAATAGTGAGATTCGGAATGTCAATGTAGCGAATATCCTGTTAGAAAATACCATTATTTCAACGGCAAAATTATTCTGAATGTAGTCCCCTTTCCCACAATTGATTCTTTCACGAATAATTTGCCGTGATGGTATTTTTCTACTATTCGTTTAGACAGCGTAAGCCCAAGTCCCCAGCTTCTGTTTCTCGTTGTGTATCCTGCCTTAAATACGGTTTTAAAGAGTTTCTTTGAAATTCCGTTACCTGTATCTTTTACATCTATATTCACAGATTCGCCCCTTTGATTAACAGAAAGTTCAATTGAGCCGACCCTGTCGCATATAGCATTTACAGCATTTTTGCAAAGATTTTCTATAACCCAGTCAAGTAATTGAGCGTTTACTCTTGCGTAAATACCCCGCGTGTCTGCATTTATGGAAAACGATATTTTTTGAGAACAGCGCTTCTTCATATAATCGACAACTTTTTCAAGAATAAGCACTATATCTTCCTCTTTTAATTCAGGTACGGCACCTATTTTTGAAAACCTCTGCGTAATGATTTCCAAACGTGCAACATCTCTTTCAACTTCCGATATATCTTCTATTTTAATCGGCTCGCCCTCTTTTGCCTTAAAATATTCAATCCATGCAAGCAAAGAAGAAAGCGGCGTACCAAGCTGGTGTGCCGTCTCTTTTGACAACCCCACCCATACGCGGTCCTGCTCGCTTTTTTGGGAATATTTAAAAACGAGAATTATTCCAAACAAAACAAAAAGTACCGACAGAGATAAGATATACGGAAAGAGCCGGAGATTATCTAATAATGAAGATGATTGATAAAAGACGTAATACGGCTGTTTATTTTCCTCAAAACCGAAATCGCTCAATAGTACAGGCTCATGTTCATCCTGCATCTGCTTTAATGTTTTTTGCAAATATTCAGGATTGTTTTTTAATTTTTCTCCGTCTATATTTCCGAAATTTATAATATGTTTCTTTGTGTGGTCGGTAACAATTACAGGAATTGACGCAACATTTTCAAGAATGTTTGCATTAAAAGAATTGGAAAGTATATTCATCGCTTTTTGCAATTCCGTAAAAAGCGTACTTCGGCGGTAGAAAAACAAATATTCTTTTCCTGTGCGTTTGAACGGCAGGGGTGGATTTTCTTTGTACATATCAAGTATGCTGTCCTTCAAAACGCCGTTGACAGTAACCTTAACTTCGGGATCATGCGAATCCACTATACTGTAATTTCTATCGGTAATAATAAACGGAATTGTGCGGTTTTTAGAAAAAATATCAATAAAAAAATTAAAATCCGAAACGTTTATCGGCGACATCATCCTTTGATACGCATATTGCCAAATAGCGGCTGATTTTCTTTCTTCTTCCTCTAATTGTGTAAAAAAGTTTTTAGTGTAATCAATCAGATACGATTGCTGTTGCAGAGAAGACGCCCAATTTTTAACTCGCTGCTCTTCGCTTTTTTCCATTTTAGACACAATTAACTGTGCAGTCCAATGTGTCGCTATAAGTATTGCAAATGCGATACCTATAAATAGATAAATTATTTTTAAAGATGTCTTGCCCATCTCATTTTACTTGCCGGCTTTTCCATAAAAATACCGATACGAACGCGCAGTCCGGCGGCAACAGGAGATATGCGCTTAACCACTTGAACAACATCACCCTGAGAAGTTGTCTCTTTCGCAAACAATAAACTGCTGCTTGTAAATGCCGTGGGATCTTCGGGATTGTAATTTATCAGATGATTATCTGTCTGATTATCGGCAGAAGCATTAACACCGGAAATATTGTTAAGTCCGTAATCGCAATAAAGTCCTGTGTAAAGAAAAAGCATATCGTGATATAAATGCCAGCGCATACCGAGTTCCACACTTGCAAAAATGGAAATATTCAGTTTCAGTTCGGACGGTTTTGTTCCCGCTACATCAAAATTTCCGTAGCCCATAAATTCAGGCATATCAATTTCGTTTTCGTATCTGTAATAATATCCCGAACTCGTCATATTCATGGACGATACATTTAATTCCGTACGTACCGGAATACCGAACTTAAAGCCCAAATCGGCATAAAAACGATGCTTGGAAATAAGATTATTGCCGCGATTCATAAACTGTAAAAAAAGCGGAATCTGCAAATAAAGAGTAGATATATTTTCGGAATAATCACGAACGGTATATCTGAAATTTATCGGTTCGCCATCCATATCGCGTGTATCGTAAGCATCTTTCATACTGCTTATTTGCAGTTCTGCCTTATAATTAGTTACTTCAAGACCGGTACGGAAAGCAATAGTGCGGTTAGTAGAAAAAAACGAGTACGACAATCCTCCCGCATAACCAATATTTATACGATTTTTACCTGCATTGCTCTTATAGAGCATTACTGAAATTCCACCGCCGCCATCCAGGCAAATTTCGTGCTGTGCGCAGAGGTTATAAGAAACTAAAGCGCAAATGAGCAATGTTGAAAATTTAATATGTTTCATCTTTTTATCGTACGATTACGCTTATTTGTTCTTTTTTATTTCCGTTGGAAATTTGTATAATATACAGTCCCTTTTGCGAGGGCATTCTTACGGATGTTCGCTTTGATGCCGCTCTCTGTGTCCCAATAAGCGTTCCTTGCAGAGAATAAACATCAATAACGGCATTTTCGGGGTCTGTTTCAAAAACGGAACTTTCAACTGTTACAGTTTCGCCTCCCGCTACAGGATTAGGATATGCCGATGAAGGATAAACAGGCACTCCCGGCGGAATATACGGACATGTTCTTACTTCCCTGCCGTCCTGTGTGTTAACAATAAGATAATACTCGGCATTTTGGTCAAGAACATCACTGCGGCTGTTTCCCGCAGAATAATACGACAGTTCGCTTATAATATTGCCGTTTTTATACCATCTGTACTGCGTTATGGGATAAAGGTTAAATTCCTCTCTCGCACGTTTATTGTTTGCTATAAACGTATTATTCCATTTCGTTACAACGAGGTCGTCAAACATAAAACGTTTCTCAACTATAAGAGTATAACGGACACTTATATTTTCCCGAGCAACATAGAGTTCAAAATAAAATATTTGTTTTCCGGGAATGGAAATATCTACCGTAAGCGGGCTAAAACCTGAGGGATATACGATTGCATTGCTTGACGGATAAAAACTAAATTCAATATCCGGCAAAACATAATCGCAGGGAACAAGATAATAGATAACGGAATCGCGTCCGTCAAACGGAATTTTTCCGTTATATGTTGTAATGCTGTCAAGCATTGCGTTAACAGGACTTATATGTAAGCGGCAAACCACAGGTGTTGCGGGGTAATACACTCCGTCTCCGCTTTGCGAAGCCTGTATAAATACAACTCCGGTATCAAGCAGAGTAACATCGCCATTCGGGGTCAGAGTGATTATAGATGAATTGCCGCCTGTAATACTGTACGTGATATTAAGTCCCGACGAGGCTACTGCCGCAAGAGAAAAGACCGGCGGATTTATATTCACTCCATTTACAAGCATAATTGACTTTTCAAGCACTGTGTCAAATGTTATCTCCTGATTTAATTTCGTTATCACAAGTACTTGGGTTACGGCATCGGGCGTAACGCATATGCAACTGTCGTCCTGATAAGCGGTGATATAAACCGTCCCCGTATCAAGCATTGCAACATATCCGTCAGGGGAAAGAACGATACATCCTGTATTGCCTCCCGTAACTGTAAATTTTACAGACATGCTGTTGGAAGAAGTTGCGGTAAGATTAAAATCAGGATCAATATTGAGATATTTGACCGGAATAGCGTCGAAAGTAATTGTTTGCGGAGTATTATTTAATTCAATAATCAGAATTGCCGTATCGCTGCATGACGAATATTTGCCGCCGGGGTAAACAGCAACAACCGTATATGTATCGGGACAAACAGGGAGGTGCGGCAACAGAACTCCGTCAACATAATAATAATATTCAATTAAAGTATCTGTTCCCGAAATCGGGATATTGTCAATTTCAAGAAGAGTGCTGTCAATATATTGCGGACTTCCGTCTGCGACAACTGTTTTATCGCCGACAGTGAGAGTAATTGTTGCGTCGTATTCGTATGCTCCCATATCAACAGTACCTCCTGCAATGCGGTTTCTTCCGTCAAGGTCAAATGTATCCTTGCTTAAATCGGGAATTTGTCCCTCGTCAAAACGACTGTTTAATCCTCTATTTAATATCGGACTTAACGGGGATATGTGGTAGTTATTATCTACAAAAAGCGGGTCATTTGCAGATAATGTGCCGTCAAGGTTTGTACCTGTAAGCGCAAGATTTTGTACAATAGAATGGTCGTATTGAGCACCTGTCGGTGTTGCCTGCGGAGAAAGATCGTCGGAATTTCCCCATACAACAGTATTTCTTATATGGTGTGCCCCGCCTGATATATATATTCCGCTGCCGATACCGTTACTACCGTTAAACGAATTACCGCTTACGGTAATATTCGTACAATACAGCGTACCGTTATTTACCGTTATGCCACATCCGTTTACCGATGACTGATTATCCGAAATAAGCGTATTTGCAACCGAAACCGTACCGGTAGAATTAACATATATTCCACCTCCTTCAACTGCAGTATTTGCAATAATTCTACTGTTTAATATTGACAGGGAAGCATTGTTATCGGTGGATATTGCACCACCTTTTTCCGCATTATTACGAACAAAAGTATTTTTTGTTATTCTGCCTGCTCCGCCGTCGGCATTAAATGCTCCGCCGTTATTTCCGGCTGCATTATTTTCAAAACGAAAATCCCGTATCGTATAATTTCCATCGGCACTGTGAAAACCGCCCCCGCTTGTCTGCGCATAATTATTCGTAAAACGGAGTGTTTTCATATCAAAGTCGGAATTTACATATATACCGCCGCCTTTTTGGGGATTTATCTGCTTTCCGTTAACGTTTATCAAATCTCCGTCTTTCGCATAACCGCCGTCAATATAGAAGCCGCTTAAAGAAGATTGATTTATTCCGGCTGCGATAACTATATGGCTTGCATTATCGGTACTGTCTTTAGGGTCGCCGATATTACCGCTCAAAAACGTAATGTTCAAATCGGGATTTGCGTCTGAAATTTCATCTGCGGCTTCCGGTTGCAATATGTCCGGAGCAAAGCCGCCGTAAATTTGAATGGAATCGGGAATAACAAAAGAATTACCGCGGGAACTTCGTTGTATAAATTTTCCTGTTGAAGCATCATATTTCGGATAATATGTTCCTTTTGCAACCCAAACGGTATCTACACCCGACCATAAACCCAAAGCGCGATTATCCGCAATACCGGCAAGCGCGTCGCTTAATTTAGGCACAGCATGACGCCACGATTCGCCTGTACATTTGCTTCCGGGAGCGACGTTAATATCTACATAGATAATTTTATTGCTCGGTTTCAAATATAAATTTTCATAAGCACCAATATCTATTATACTGTCAATAAAACGCGGGCTTTCGGCAGCATCTTCATAAATAACTGAAGTCATTCCAATCTCGGAAACAGCGTTATAAAAAGTGTCGTTTTGCCCCTTGTTTATAATTGTACTGTTACGGCGTATTCTATAGTCTGCCGAAAGTTCGGGACGATAAACCGCATCGGGAACAGGGCTGACAAAATTCGGCTGCGCGGTTGTCCAATTGATATTACCATTTGCCGTACCTGTAAATGATCCGATAACGGAATAACGTATATTATGCTTCAAATTTGTTCCAGGTAAAGGGATATTAAAGACATCTAAAATATCAGAGCCGGAAACATTATTAACATCCTTTGCGTAATTATCCAAAATAACAGTATTGTAAATATCTATCGTATCAGGATCTCCAAAACCTGTACCATTTTTCAATCCACCACAAAGACCATTCTCGGTAGAATTGCCTGCAACAGTAGCGTTTACGAGTTTTAATTTTGAATTTTCAGTGTATATTCCACCTCCTTCGCCCGTTCGTTCTACAAGATTTTCCGTTATGGATACATTAACGATTGTTGCACTGTTTACACTACTCTCCGTCCACGAAAGATTCCATGAGTAAATACCGCCGCCGCCGACTCCCGGCTGACTTTCTATACGAGCAATATTGCCGCGAACCGTACCTGTATAATATACGATCTTAGAGTTCGTCCGAGTTGCTATTCCTCCGCCGTAAACGGAACTGTTAAGCAAAAAATCACAATTTTTAAGAGTCGCAGTAGAATTATTTTCATTAGACAATCCCCCTCCGCAATTTGTCGCATAATTGCTTTTGAAAACAACATCGGTCGCATTAAGAGTACCCATATAATTTTCAACAGCCCCACCCGTACCGTTTTTTGCGTTATTTCCTGTTAAATCGACCGAAAAGAGATTAACGGACGAAATGGTATTATAGATGCCGCCGCCAATTGTCCCTTCATTACCTCTTATTCTACAGTAATTTAAAGAAAGAGATGCGTCATATGCGTTTTCTATTCCGCCTCCTACACCGACACTTGTGAAATTACTGTCAATGTTACATCGGTAACCGCTTAATATATACCCGTTGTTATGTATTGCTCCCGCACTTGACTGTGCGATATTTTTCATAAAAGAACACCCTTCAAGATAAGAATGATGGTTTTCCGGAACATCCGACCTGAAATATGCCGCTCCGCCCGAAGCACCGGAATAATTCTCTGTAAAGTCGGAATAAATAATAGAATCGTTAGAGACATTATAGCAGTATAAGGCTCCTCCATCTTGCTCTGAGGTATTGCACCTGAACGAACAATTCTTTATAATATTTGCTCCCGTTGTTGCTCCACTTGAACTTGAACTGTACAACGCTCCGCCGTAGTACGTCGTAACATTATTTTCAAAAGAACAATTATCAAAATTGAAAAAACTGCCACTACCGCTTACAGGGTTGCTATACACAGCACCTCCTTCCATAAATGCGAAATTTTGTTCAAAAGATGTATTTGTGCATGTCAGCTGATTGAGAATAGCGTATATTGCCCCTCCTCTCAAAGTAGCAGAATCATTTAAAAACCTGCAATTATCTATATTAACTATATTGAAATATATGTCATTATCAAGGTGAATAGCACCTCCTTCCTCACTTTTATTGCTTTGAAATACGGAATTTTCTATCAAAATATTGCTGCCTGCGGCAAAAACCGCACCTCCTTTTTCATTAGATTCATTATTTCTGAAAATCATGTTTTTCATTTGGAATGGAAGAACCATAAGAGCAGGCTGAGTCTGAGTTATTATAATACCTCCGCCATTTGAGAAATCAGGAGGAAGAGGATTATCGGCATTACCGTTTTCAACAATAAATCCGTCAAGTATTGTGGGATATGTATAGTCGGGAACCCCATCAAGGGCAAGCACGTGATAAAGATTGTCACTCCTGTCCGCTGTAACTCCTGCGTCACCGCTTAATATTGTTATATGGACAGACCAGTCGCGGTCGGATATTGACGGATTACCTGTACTCGGGAAACCTCCGAAAATTGCAACACCCTGTTTCAGGTAGAACGTATGGCTTCTTGCATTTTGGACCAGGTAAGAAGCAGGCGTTCTTTCGGGAATATAAATTCCCTCTGCAACAAATATGCTGTCACCTGCATAAGCACTGTCAATCATATCCTGTAAATCGCCCGATGCATCTGCCCACGACATACCACTGCCGCTGCCGCCCTGCTTTACGTATTTCGTTTCAGCGTACAATGTTGTGGTAAATGCTATTGCCGCAAGTAATGCTGCAACAATAGTAAATAATACGTATTTTCCCATAGATTTGCGAAATTTATTGCGAACACAACTCTCTTTCATTTTATTTCAGCCACGCGAAGTTAGTAAAATTTATAGTTTTTGAATAAAAACATTTCACTATCTTTGTCATGATGTCAAAAGTATATTTCACAAATCTGCGTACACACGCAGGCTACAATCTTCTGAACAAGCTTGAAAAACTTGTAATTAAAGCGGGGATTGAACAAATTGACTTCACAAAAAAACTTATTGCTGTTAAAATTCACTTCGGCGAAATGGGCAACCTTGCGTACTTGCGCCCAAATTATGCGGCAAAAATTGTTAAATTGCTGCAACGCTTCGGCGGTAAACCGTTTCTTACGGACAGCAATACGCTTTATACAGGGGCGCGGTCAAATGCGGTTGACCATTTTATGTGTGCCATGTATAACGGTTATAATCCGATAGCAGTGCCTTGTCCTGTTATTATTGCAGACGGACTTAAAGGCACGGAATACCGTGAAGTTGTAATTAACGGCGAGTTATGCCGTGCGCCCAAAATCGGCTCCGCTATTGCCGATGCTGACGTTTTTATCAGCATGAACCATTTTAAGGGACATGAACAGGCAGGTTTCGGCGGTGCGCTTAAAAATATAGGAATGGGCAGCGGCAGCCGCGGCGGAAAAATGGAAATGCACGGCAGTTCGCAACCGCGTGTGCAAAAAGAACGCTGTACAGGTTGCCGGGTATGTGTTAAAAATTGCAACTACGGTGCCATAACTTTGGGTGAAGATAAACGCGCGGTTATTGACTACGCCAAATGTGTTGGGTGTGGGCAATGCGTTGCTCTTTGCCAGTACGACGGTGTTGTACTCGGTTCAAGTGATACAACGGAAAATTTAAGTCGTAAAATTGCCGAATATACAAAGGCGGTAATTATGGATAAACCGCATTTTCATATAAATTTTATTATGAACGTGTCGCCTGAGTGTGACTGTTGGGGACATAACGATGCAGCAATTATTCCCGACCTGGGTATTGCGGCGTCATTTGACCCTGTTGCTCTTGATATATGCTGTGCGGATATTGTAAAAAATGCCCCTGTGCTGCAAGGTACATTCCTGACTGATAAAAATCCGCATTTGGCGCAAAGCGGCTGCGCACACGTTCACCATAACGGTATCGGCGAAGATAAATCACATCTGCTCCATCCTAACGCCCGTTTTTACGCAGGGCTTGAACATGCGGAAAAAATCGGAATCGGGAGCAGGACATACGAACTTATTGAAGTAAAATAGATATGAAGATTGCAGTAGTTATTTTGAACTGGAACGGAAAACATTTTTTAAAAAAGTTTTTACCGGCATTGCTTGAATATACTGCATGCGAAGGAACTGAAATAATTATAGCCGATAATGCTTCTTCCGACAATTCCGTTGAATTTCTGCAACAGAACTATCCATCGTTACGCGTTATTCAGAACAGCACGAACGAAGGCTTTGCAGGCGGCTACAATACCGCATTAAAGCAGATTGACGCAGAGTATTACGTGCTGCTTAATTCCGATATTGAGGTAACTCCGAACTGGGTTGAGCCGGTTATTGCTCTGATGGACAGCGATAAAAACATTGCTGCTGCACAGCCGAAAATATTATCTTATTACAACAGAGATGAATTTGAATATGCAGGTGCAGCCGGAGGGTTTATTGACTGTTTAGGTTATCCTTTTTGCAGAGGGCGAATTTTCTTTAATCTTGAACGCGATAAAAAGCAGTACGATAATGTATGTGAGATTTTTTGGGCAACAGGTGCGGTACTGTTTGTAAGGGCTGATTTGTACCATTCCATAGGGGGACTTGATGTGGACTTTTTCGCTCATCAGGAAGAGATTGATTTTTGCTGGCGGGCAAAAAATAAGGGATATAAAATTATGTATTGCCCACATTCGGTAATTTACCATATCGGCGGCGGTACTTTACCAAAAAGTTCTGCAAGAAAAACATACCTTAATTTCAGAAACAACTATGCTCTTTTGTATAAAAATTTATTAAAAAACAAATTTTATAAAGTAATCATTCTTCGTTTTCCACTTGATGTTTTGGCGTCACTTACATTTCTTATAAAAGGAAATTTTAAAGAATTTTTATCTGTTTACAAGGCTTTGGGAGGTTTTCTCAAAATGCGGAAAAAGAACAGGCAAAAATGGTCTGAACTTGTGCGCAGGGAATATCCTTCAGGTATATATCGCCGCTCTATTGTTCTTAAACATTACTTGGGCGGGGTTAAGAAGTTTTGCCAACTTTCCGAAAAGGATTTCACTTCACAGTAACGTCAATATCCTGCAAACGGCGCGACAATATGTACCAGCATGGTGATATGGTACTACCAACTTTTATCATTTGTTATCAACATAGTAATCTATTTCTGCTCCTATAATGCCAGGATGTTCTGTTGCGCTTAATATTTCCCGCACTACATATATTCTGATATAATGAGTTTTCCATCCGGCAGTTACATCATTGTATTTGGCTAAATAGCCGTATCCCTCTGCTACAGCTGCAATATCTGTCCATCCTGTTTCGGGAAAACTTTTCTCAAATGTGTTACCCAAACCCTTTACCTTGCCGATCCTTACAAATGTGTAACCGTTGCCGCGAAAATTATTATCATTTCCTATATAAAAGCCTGATTTAAAACCAGAAGGAGTAACAATCGTTTTCCCATTATCGCTGTTGCGCATATTTACCGATATTGTCCCTTTCGGATTTGGCATGGATTTGGACTGGGATAAAGCACGGCTCTCTATACGTTCAACTTTTACATTATGAGTGTTATACAAATTCGGTCGTATATCTCCGCTTACATATATCAATTCATAACAATCACTTACGTCCAAACTCGTTAATTCATTTTCGTAGCAGATTAAAGTTGTCAATTCATGACATTGACTTACATTCAAACTCGTTAATTTATTATAATGGCAATATAATTTTTTTAATTTCGGACACTGGCTTACATCCAAACTCGTTATGGAAAAATTCAGAGATACAGCCAACTTTTGAATGTTATCAGCATTGATAATAATAGTATGTGGTGATTTTTCATCTGTATAATTATGATCAAATCCTAAATAATCATCTTGATTATAACCATCCAAATTATACGATTTTGTTCCATCACCCCGGTCAATGTTCAAATTTGTAACATCTTTATTTATTAAGGATTTTATTTGCGTCCCGGAAATTTTCACTACAACTTTATCTGCAAAGGCAATTTCCACCGAAGCAAAAACACATACTGCTATCAGCAGTAATAAATTCATTTTTTTTGTCATAATTTTTCTGTTTTATGTCCGCTCCTGTGCAGACTTTAGTTGTTGCATTACATTGTAACTTCTTAAATTACCTTCTATCGCTTGATAAAAATATCTTCTGTCGTTTTATTGAGCCGTAAGCATTTTTTAAAATACTGTTGTATGTAATTTTTGCAGATAAAGAAACAGGATAAAAAACAGATAATACACCTAAACCCTTATGTAATAAGGACTTTAGTGCATAAATCGTTGTAATTATCTGATTATCACAGAGTTGGGGGGAGGAGGTAAACGTCCCTTACGGTCAGCAAGTTACGCTGATTTTTCAAATAGAAAATATTGTAATTAATAACGGTATGCATTACCCCTTGTAATTATTTTGCCTGCAAATATACATGAAATTTTCCAGTTTACACACAACAAAATAGATTTTTGTGCCGCCCGCGCTTACAATCCGACAATCGTGATTTTTTTGCCTTCAACCGTTTCGCAGTGTGTATAGATTTTTTCGTCCCACGATTTGTCGGATGAACGATCGAAAATGCACAACCAGCCCTCTGTGCAACCGTAAATGTCCATATATTCGGCTGTTTGCCGCAAACCTTTTTGCAGTGTTGCCGCACCACGCTCGATTTTAAGCTCTATCGGGTATTTTTTGCCTTGGTAAATAATACATAAATCCAATCGTCCGTTACCCACAGCCATCTCACGTATAACTTGCCCGCCGCCGTTGATTATCCGTTGCAAAAAGCCCATCAGTACAAAGTGCGGGATTGCCTCTGCATAATTGAAGCGGACAGGCAGCATATCGCTGTTTTCACGCCAGAATTGCTGAAAATCGGACATTAAATAATCCATATCAATTCTGCCGTCTTTAAAATATCTCGGCATTTGATATTCGGGAAACTGTCCACGCAAATCCTCCTGATAATCGTAAGTTAAAGTTCTGATAATTACCTCTGAATAGATTGGATTAGAAGGAATTATTTTGCCGTTCTCTTCTTTTATCAAGCCCAAGTCTTTGACAAACATAAAATCGTCCGAAATACGGCTACCTATATTTTCGCCCAGAATAAGCGGCTCAATTATTTTCCTTACACGTTTTTCTTTCAGCCGCTCCAAAAGGGAGTCAATATGTGTGTCACGGCGTAAAATTATGGTTTGAATTGCTTGTTGGGCAAGTTCTTTGGTAACAGGTTTTGAAAAATCGCTGTTCAATTTTTCCACAATAATTTCTCTTGCGGCAGCATTCACTAACCAGGGTTGTCCACATGTTTGAGTGTAGATAAAATCAATGGCGTCATCGTCAAATTTCTGTCCTGTTTCGGCAGTATGCTGAGCATAGAGTTCGGTAACTTCATCTTTGGTAAAATCAGTTAAAGTCAATATTTCCGTTACAATATTAAACGGACTTGCGGAGTCGAGCGTTTCGCAGTCGGGACGTATTTTTGCCTTAAAGTCGCGAATATTGCGCATACCCACGAGGGCAACAGAATGTAGAAACGGTGTTGTATCGCGGGTATTGTGTCCATTGCGTAATTGACGCAAAAATGCAATCAGCGTACTTTCGCTTAAACAATCCGCCTCGTCAAAAAATACAACAAACGGTCTGTCTAATTTTCTGCAATAATCTGATAATACCTGCTGTAAAACACCGGTAAAATTTTCAAAATTGGCATTTTTCGCAAAATCTTCAAAATAAGGAAGTTGATAATTATAAATATCGCGCTGAATACTTCTGACAATTTCAGGTATGCCTTTTTCCACATCGGTTACTCCCTGAATATTTTCTAATGAACAATATACTGCATAACAATTATTTTCTGCGTTCAGATGATTTGTCAAATCTCGAATAAAAGTAGTTTTACCGCTCTGCCGCGCAGCATGAAGTACAAAGTATTTTCCACCACTGATAAGTGCGTCCACGCCCTGAATACGCTCTAATGAATCAATCATATAATGCCAGCGTTTTACACAGGGACCTGCTGTGTTAAATTCTCTCATATTATTTTTTGCATATCTGCGAAATTACGATTTTATTTCAAATATCCTGCCCAAGAGTTGAATTAAGAAGACCCAAAACTCCAAAATCCCAAAAAAAATACCTATATTAGCAGGTTATGGGAAGTCAATTTTTCTCTATTTTTAAAAAAGAATTTGCACTGTTTGACGAATATTTTAAGCGTCTGATAGAGAGTGATTTTTCTGTCTTTAAAAATATAAGCGATTATATTTTTTCAATGTCAGGAAAAAAAACGAGACCGCTTTTGCTTTTTTACACTCACAAAATTTTCTCACAGGAAGTTGAAAAAAAAGCATATCTTTCCGCCGCATTGATTGAAATTATTCATTCCGTATCCTTGCTGCACGACGATGTTGTTGACGAGGCGAAGCAAAGAAGAGGCAAACCGTCTGCTTCTGCGCTTTGGGGTAACGAAGCAGTAGTTCTTGCCGGCGATTATATGCTGGCAAACTCATTCTTACGTGCTTTTGACGATAAAGACGATACGCTTATGCAGATGCTTATACAGGTTGTTAAGGATATGAGCGAGGGTGAATTATTGCAAATTCAGTATAATATCTTACCGACAATTACCGAGCAGCAATATTTTGAAATTATAGACCGTAAAACGGCAGGACTTTTCTCATGCTGTTGCCGTGCAGGTGCATACACTGCAGGCGCGTCAAAAGAACAGATAGAAATTGTAAGCAAAATGGGTCGTGAACTCGGACTTGCATTTCAAATAAAAGATGATTTAACAGATGTTAATCCCGCAAAAAACGACGGTAAACCATACGGACAGGATATTCGGGAGAAGAAAATAAATTTGCCCACACTCTACTTTATTGAACAGGCAACAGAAAGTGAAAAAGAGGAAATATCCCATATATGGGAATCTGCCGACCCGCCGGCATACGGTATGATAGAAAAAATTCTTGCCGCAATAAATTCCTCAAACGCAGTACCAAGATGTAGAGAAAAGATCAAACACCATTACGAAAATGCCATTTCCATGCTATCCGATTTAAATGTAACAACACTTCCGCCTCAGATAAGAAACTTTTTTTCTTTTATTTCTGTTGACGATGAAGTCAGGTAGTTATATACTTATTTGCGCATTGTTGCTTGTAAGTAACAGCACTTTCGGACAGGGGTGGATTGACGCTCCCTCCGGCAGTGGTCTTCAAATCCGCACTGCCCCATTTTGCATATCCGAAGGCAATTATATGAGAGTTTGGGGTGATATATTTGAATACACACCGGGGATTCCTACAAACGTTGAAAGTATTACCGATTCATCGGGAAATATTTATGCAAGTACGGATAAGATTACACCGGAAAGCGATATTGTCTTTGTTATACAGTCAACATTATATGGTATATCTTACGTTGATGTGGTAAACATTACTGTCGCCCATTCACCCGAAGTTAAATTTATTTCGCCTCAATATCAAATCGTCTGTGAGAACAGCATAATAGATGAACCTGTTATTGAAACACATTATGTTGATATGTTGCAGTGGCAGTTTGACGGGTCCGGAACTTCAGTGTTATTCCCTTTTACAGCAGTACAGGATACCGTTATTCGGCTTGAGTACACAAATAATATTTGCGGCGGAGGATATAAATTCTTAAGCATTTCAATAATAGAAGCCCCTTCTCTGCCGAAAGTAACGCTGCAGCCATTTTCCGATATACAGAATGTTTGCAGGGGTTGTTATTTTCCGCTTCCCTCTGAAGTGACTACAGATACAGGAACCGTGATAAAATCAAATATAAACTGGTTCACCCCCAATGTACCCGCAAATCAAAGTGATTTTTACTATGGTGAAGCAACGGTAACCGTCAAAGGCGACAGCAATATATGCGGATACAAAACGATAACATTAACGGATGTTCCTGTTCAGGTAAGAGTAGCAACCATTGACTGTGATCCTGTTTTTATATGTGGAGATTCAACCGTATGTTATTGCGAAACATATCACTTTAGCATAAGAAAACCATTCGGATCCGGTGCTTCAAAATGTATTTATACGGAAGATGACATTCGGAAAACAATAACTCCTGATATACATTTCGACACAATATCTACAGGCAATTACAGTTTAACAGTTACCGAAGACAGTTTTGAAATATCTCTTTATGTAAACGTAAGTTTACAATGTCCGGAAGGAGCGTTATATTCAACTGTTCAAAAAGATTTTTCATACAGCGCAAGTGTAAAGACAGATGAAAGTAAATGTCCTGTTCCCGTTGAATATTTATTTTGCCGGGGCGATTCGGGATTTATCTATTTTCAACACACATTAGAAAAACATGTGACAGGAGCAACATTTTTTCCGCCGCATACAAATTCGTTTATCTATGATTCACTGCGTTCTAACAATATATACACAGTTTACAGAACAACAGATACTATCATTACTCCGGGATTATGGGAATCCGTCAATTATCGGGTAAAATACCGCATACCGAAGTGTGATAATACGGAACATTATTACGATAGCGTTGCAATATTATCGGAAGATTTGTATTGTTCACCGGAAATGACATTTGACGGTGAAAACTGTTCGGGATCCCCAATATCTATATATATTATAGAACATAATCATGCAATTATAATAGATAGCGTTGTTATAGAAAGTAATCCCGAACTTTATACTTTTTCTGAAAAAAAATATGATTGCATTAATCACTTTGTCAATGGAAAATATTACGGATGCGATTATTCCTCATACTTAATGTATGAATTAAAAGCGTATGCAAAAAAAGATCAGGATTATACTTTAAATGTTCCTGTAACTGTTTATTATCGCGACTTTGCCGATACTATTGACGGAGAAATAAATAAAAAGACATTTTTTGTTACCAAACCCGTATATTCCTGTCCCGTAAGAGTAGATTTTCCCACTCAAAGCGGCTGTATAGGGGAACAACTTTATTTTGATATTATATTCACAAATACGACAACAAAAACAGATTTTATAAAGGTAAATTTTGACAGCACAGAGCCGCACAGTATTATTGTACCCAACTATCCTCCATATACTGTCACATCAACAAACAGACATTATTACCATTATAAAACAGTATTGTTGCACGACAGTGTTTTGTATAAGATAGATGTTGAATATAACGAGGGAGACAGTTTAAGGTATCAGCAATTGTCCGTTACCGGCAGTATGATAAACACCGATTGTAATCCCTCTGTTATCTCCTCAAAAGATACGGCATGTTCAGGCGACAGTATTTTCTTTACGGTTATAAACAATAACCCCAACGCAACTATATACAGTGTTGTATGGATTACTCCCGATGCCGACAGTATAGCACCCGGCTTATATGGTACCATTGCTGATATAAACGACTCTCTTTTTATTTGCGATATTTTTCTTTCGTTGCTAACTGCAGATACTTTAGTTTCATACCGCGACACAGTACGTGTGTTTCTTTATCCGAAGCCGAAAGTATTCATCACAGATACAGTTTACATTTGTCAAAACAGTGTAATAAACCTGCACGATTATGAATTATCCGACTTTATCACCTCTGCTCCGATGTATGCCCTTACTTCCGACCCTGCGTCTTATCTTGTTTACGACCCTGTGCTTGTAAACGTAACGGCAAACTGTAAATTTCACTGTGACCGGATGATTGGGGCGACAAATTATTTTGAAGATAAAATATATATTGCGGTTGATAAAACGTTTTCGCTTGCTCCGATTGATGATATTTATGCATGTATTGACAGTGTTGTGTCATTGTCCATCATAAGCAACGGACGACTTGTAACATGGATAAAAAATGACACCGATACACTTGCAAAAAATATTCCCATAGCACAAATTATTTACGATACAATCACCGAAACGGAAAAAACATATACGGTAATCTGTTCAAATTCCTGCAATACATTTCTGCAAACATTTACTCTTTATCCTGCATCTGATCCTGCTGTTACTCTGCCTGAATATATTGAAGGATGTTACCAAAATACAATAAACATTTCTCCTGATTCCTGCTACGGTTGCGAAAATTATTTTTGGTATTACAATTTGCAGACAGGTAATAAGCAAATCTTTCAAGTATTTCTATACGATTTGGACACTTTACCGTTATATCTCACCGTTTCAAACAAATATAACTGCAAAAACAGTGATTCAACTTTTATTTATCCAAAAGAATGTGAAAACAGAGACACTGTTTTCATTACGGAAACAGATATAAAATTTCCCACCGCGTTTACTCCCGACGGTAACGGATTAAACGACCATTTTTTACCCATACTGCCCGAAAATACGCCGAATATAAATTACGAACTTATAATCTACAACCGCATTGGCGAACGTATATTTCACACGACAAATCCGTTGCAGGGATGGAACGGAACGTTTAGAGGCAAACCATGTCAGGGCGGCGTGTATATATACCGCTGTACCGCTTTCGGTATTGATTCTAACCGCGATCTTTCAAAAAGCGGAACCGTAACGCTTGTGAGATAAGTTTATCCGCCATAGAAAGCAGATATAACATCCACTTTATCACCATCATTCAACGTTGCGGTTTCCCAGTTTTTACGCGGAACGATTGAGCCGTTTACGGCAACAGCCATCCCCTCTTTTTGCAACAAATTTTCACCTTCCAGTATCGCCTCTAACGATTTTGTTTCATCGGTAAGAATCTGCTTATCGTTAATAAAAATTACCATAATAATATTTTATTTGCGGCAAATATACGTAAATAGCGCGATTTTCCATACCTTTGTATAAGTAAAACATGTAATTCTATGCACATTACTCATTTAGAACAGATTTTTGATATTCTTAAAAACATGCCCAAAAAACATCTTGTTGCTGCTTATGCAAACGATGTTCATACTATTGAGGCAATCAGCGCGGTTGTGGATAAAGGGCTTATAGACGCTACTCTCGTAGGTGATACCGACACTATTAAAAAAGTGTGCGATGAGCAACAAATTGACATGTCCAAATTTAAAGTTGTTCAGGAAAGCGATGAAACAAAGGCGGGACAACTTGCCGTAACTCTTATAAATTCAGGCAGCGGCGATATGTTAATGAAAGGTCTTTTGAGTACCGACAAATATATGCGTGCAATTCTTGACAAGGAAAAGGGGCTTATGCCGGTGGGTGGAAAGTCGGTTTTGTTCCATATTGCCGTGCTTGAAAATCCCTCCTATCATAAACTCCTCCTGTGTTCCGATATGGCAATTATCCCTTCTCCGGATCTCAAACAGAAAATGGTAATCATAAAAGGCATTATAAAAATTGCAAAAATTCTCGGCATAGAAACTCCCAAAATTGCCATCCTCGCCGCGACAGAGCAAGTTTCACCTGCTCTGCAAGCATGTATAGACGGTGCGTTGCTTGCAAAAATGTCGGAGCGCGGACAGTTTAAAGGATGTGTTGTAGATGGTCCGTTGTCGCTTGATCTTGCTATTGATGCCGAATCGGCTAAAATAAAAAAAGTCGGCGGAATCGTTGCGGGAGATGCAGACGGACTTGTATTTCCGAATATTGAAGCAGGTAACGTCTTTTATAAAATGCACACAAAGTTTAATAATGGCGGTATTGGTGCTATTGTTATGGGAGCAAGGGTTCCATGTATTTTAACTTCGCGCGGCGACAGTATGATGGCAAAAATGAATTCCATTGCCCTCGCCGCTCTATGTTCTTAATGCGTCAGCATGGGTACAGGATCAAATAAATGATTTACCGGTCCGTTGCCCTGCCCTGTTTTCAAATCTTTCCCGCTTTCTATTGCTTTTGTGATATATTCTTTTGCTTCTTCTACTGCTGTTATTATATCACCATCATAAATTGCCAAAAATGCCGCTATTGCGGATGACAGTGTACAGCCTGTACCGTGGAGATTATTCGTTTTTATCCGCTTTGCAAAATATTTTATCGGATTGGCTTCACCTTTAAGGTAGAGTTCGTCTATAACATCGTTTTCATTGTCGGAATGTCCGCCTTTTAACAGGATACTTTTCGCGCCTCTATTCAGTGTTTCCGATAATGTATTGCGGGCAAAAAGTTGTTCGGCTTCGTATTTATTCGGAGTTATAACGCTTGCCATTGGAAAAAGTTCTTTGTGATATGCTTCAACAATATAACCGTCGGCAAGAGAATCGCCGCAGGCTGCAACAAGTACAGGGTCTATAACAATATTCGGCAGAGCAAACATTTGCAGTGTTTTTGCCGCCTGCGCAACAAGTTCTTTTGTCGGCAGAAGTCCTATTTTTACTGCATCGACAGTAATATCTTCAACCGTCAGAGCAATCTGCTCATCAAGTTGTTCGGGCGTTACAGGATAAACCTTCAATACACGCCGGGTATTTTCTACCGCAATACAACTTATTGCAACTGTCGCATAACATCCTAGTGCCGAAATTGTTTTTATATCGGCTTCCAATCCTGCTCCTCCGCTGTTGTCGGAGCCTGCGACAGTCATTATGTTATATGTTTTTCTCAAAGTGTTATCAATAAAAAACTCCCAATTTTTAAGTTGGGAGTTCTTATTCTGCAAAAAGGAATCCTGTTATTCGTTAACAGGTTCCTCTGCGGCAGGTGCCGGAGCTGCATCAGTAGTACTCTCGGGACGAGGTAACGCCTCTTTTACGATGATGTTACGACCTTCCCATTCGGCACCGTCCAATGCTGCAATGGCTTTACGAGCATCTTCCTCGCTTGCCATTTCTACAAAGCCGAATCCCTTTGAACGATGCGTCCCTTTTTCGTTAATAATACGTGCGTCTGTTACCTCGCCGTATTCTGAAAAAATCTGCTTCAGGTTCTCGCTTCTAACCTTGTAGTTCAAATTTGCAACAAAAACGTTCATGATAATAAAAAAAATTTGTTAATAAAAATAAAAATTGCAACAAAGTTACGAAAATAAAAACAAAATTGATATTTATAAAATATTTTTCCAGGGCGGAATCTCATCAACCTGGATAAACATATTATCGGATACTTGCCAGCAGCGCATATCTACTCCGTTTGCAAGCAACAAAAAACGAGCGTTTTTATAGCCTCTGAAATATTTTAATACTTGCTGTTCGACACTTTCAGTAAGCGCAACTTCCTGTTGTTTGCACTCAACAATCATCACAACTTCCGCTTTCCTGTTTCTAATTACAATATCGGTGCGAAAAAACATGTCATCTACACGAAGTCCGCATTCTACGCCCATGCAACCGTACGGATAATGCAAAACAGAGTTTAAAAAGAATATTGTATGTTGCCGTATTTTTTCCTCAGGAGTAAGTGCTACATATTTTTTACGGACAGGGTCGTAGATTTCAAGCGTGCTTTTAGCATTCTTTGCGGTTCCTGCCGCAGAGGACTTTCTTATTTTAAAATTTTCCACTGCGCAAAGTTAGAAAAGTTTGTCATAATACAGGGATAACATATTATTTTCTTAACTTTGCAGACAGATAAAAAATTTTGTTATGCAGAAGAAAATATACCTGTTGTGTTTGTTTGCCGTTATCACGAGTATATGCGTTGCGCAGGATCCGTTTAAACTCCATCAGCAGGAGCGGTCGTTCAGCATGTCAAGTTTTATACAGGAAAACGGCATTACCACAATAAATCTTTTAAGTTCCGATCCCTATATTACAGGTATTGTTACCATACCGGACGGTGTGCTTAACAAGTACGAATATCCCGATACGTCAACTGTTTTCGGAGAACTTAAAACGTTGAACCTGATGAAGCCTGCCGATTTTAGTTATGTTGTGGGTATATGTTCAAAAGCAAAAAAGGATAGCCGAAAACATTACAAAATGTATCGGGCAGCATCTCTCGGCACACTGTTTCTCACAATAGTCAATCCGCTTGCGGGGCTTGCCTGCGCAATTCCATCGTCCGTTACTCCTCCGAAAATAGAAAATATGGGAATCTCCGATATTGATATGATGCAGGAGGATATTTATTTTCAGACGTACCGCAGGGAAGCGTTGCGCACTAAAAATCGCAAAATCTGGACTAATTTCGGAATCGGATTCGGAATAAACGTTGGAATTACGTTTGGATTGCTTGCATTGATGTTGTAGCCGCCTGTACAATTTCCTGCGCCGCCGTAATTGCCTGCTCTACTGTTTTTACGCCCTTGATTATCATAGTGAGTTTTTCGCCTTTTTCTTTCAGGGAACTTGTTTGCGGATGTTTATGTATGTAGTCAAGAGTCCTGGTAAATACCTCACTTTGATAGTAGCCGGTATCGGATGCATAACCGAAAGTTGCAGTCATTACACCACTTCTTAACATTATTTTTTCCCAACCGATTTCTCTTGATAAACGGCGCAATACTATTGTTTTTAAAAGATCTTCAGTCGCATTCGGCACCGCACCGAAACGATCTTTAATTGCATCTCTGAAATTATTTAATTCTTCGTCCGTTTCAAGCGTATTAAGTTCTTTATAAAGCGATAGACGTTCAGTAATATTTGATACGTAACTGTCGGGAATAAGAATCTCAAGGTCGCTGTCAAACTGCCATTCTTTGATGGGTGTAACGACGGGTGAAGCAGACGTATCGGAAACAGCGTAAAATTCTTCTTCTTTCAATTCCATTATTGCCTCATCTAAAATTCGCTGATACATGTCGTAGCCAATCTCCGAAATAAAGCCGCTTTGTTCACCACCAAGAATATTACCCGCTCCGCGAATATCAAGATCACGCATCGCAACCTGAAATCCGCTGCCCACTTCGGCAAATTCTTCTATCGCATTGAGTCTCCGCTGCGCTTCGGAAGTGAGTATTGATTTAGGCGGTACAATCATATAACAATACGCTTTTTTGTTGCTCCGCCCGACCCTGCCGCGCAATTGATAAAGTTCCGAAAGTCCGTACTGATGGGCATTGTTTATTATTATCGTGTTTGCATTCGGAATATCAAGACCGTTTTCTACAATTTTTGTGGACACAAGAATATCGTAAATACCTTCTATAAAACCGAGCAAGACCTCTTCCAACTTCTCACCGTCCATTTGTCCATGCGCTATTGCTATTCTTGCATCCGGCACAAGTGCCTGAATGAGCGCACCTGTTTTTTCAATATTTTCTACCCTGTGATGTACGAAAAATACCTGCCCGCCCCGCTCCAATTCACGCACTATTGCCGCAGTAATATATTCCTCATTAAAAGAATGAATTTCCGTACTTATCGGATAACGATTCGGCGGAGGTGTTTGAATAAGAGAAAGGTCACGCGCACCCATCAGGGAAAACTGTAACGTACGCGGAATGGGAGTTGCAGTTAGGGTTAAAGTATCAACATCTACTTTTAACTGTTTTAATTTTTCTTTTGTCGCAACACCGAATTTTTGTTCCTCATCAATAATAACTAATCCCAAATCTTTAAACAGCACATCTTTGCTGACTACACGATGTGTACCTATAAGAATATCTATTCTGCCCTCTTTCAGCCGTTGCAGTATTTCTTTTCTATCCGAAGCGGAACGAAATCTGTTCAAATAATCAACCGTACAGGGAAACCTGTCGAGACGCTCTTTAAAAGTGTTGTAATGTTGATATGCAAGCACTGTTGTAGGTACTAAAACTGCAACCTGTTTACTGTCGCATACTGCCTTAAATGCAGCGCGTATTGCAACTTCCGTCTTTCCGAAACCGACATCTCCGCAAATCAACCTGTCCATCGGGGAAGTGCTTTCCATATCCTGTTTCACGTCCTGAGTGGCTTTCAACTGGTCGGGAGTATCCTCATAAAAAAAAGAAGATTCAAGCTCGTGCTGAAGATATGTATCTGCGCTAAATGCAAAGCCATCCGTATTTTTTCTTTGTGCATACAGGCGAATAAGGTCACGCGCAATATCTTTTATTTTTTTCTTTGCCTTGTTTTTAAGCGTTGCCCAAGCGGTTCCGCCAAGCCGGTGAAGTGCGGGCTGCTCACCCTCTTTGCCGCTGTAACGTGTAATCTTATGGAGTGAGTGAATACTTATGCGAAGTAAATCGTTGTCTTTATAAAGCAACCGTATGACTTCCTGTTCGTGTCCGTTTACCGAAATTTTTTCAAGTCCTGCAAACTCTCCTACTCCGTAATCTATATGGCTTACATAATCGCCCGATTTTAATGCATAAAGTTCTTTTATTGTGAGTGCCTGCCTGTCCGCCTTACGCGGCGAAACATTGTAGCCATGAAAACGTTCAAAAATTTGATGATCGGTATAACATGCACATTTTGCCTGTAAATCGGTAAAGCCTTCGTGGAGAGAGAGGGGAACTGAAACAAAGTTTACTTTCTGTCCGTTATTATCTGCACTCGCAAGTTCGGAAAAAACTCTTTCCAAACGCTTTATCTGCTTTGGATTTTCCGACAATATGCAAGTGGTAATTCCCTTATCGGCATTTTGTAAAATATTTTCCAAAAGCATATCAAACCGTTTACTGAAAATCGGTTGAGCACTCATTGAAAAATCCTGTGAAAAATGATGTTTAAAACAGGCAGCACTGCCAAGTTCTACAACAGTATTGTCCTTTAACTGTTCGGTAATTTCCGTGTTTTGCAAACCCGTATCTTCCGTCCATATAACACTGAAAGGTGAAAAATAATTGAAAAAAGAAACGTGTTCGATATTCCCGTCCTGTTTCAGCAGAGGCAGTACGGACATTTCTTTTATTTTTTCCACCGAGCGTTGCGTAGATATTTCAAACGTTCTGATTGAAACAACTTTTTCACCGTCCATCTCCATACGATACGGTAAATCATTGGAGTAGGAATAAATATCAATAATTCCTCCTCTTATCGCATATTCCCCAGGTTCCGCCACAAAATCAACAGACCGAAAATTATATTCATCTAAAAAATCAATAAGAAAATCCTGTGAAAGTAACTCCTCAACATGAATCTTTACGGTATTTTCGGCAAGTTGGCGCGGGGCAATAACTTTTTCCTTAACTGCTTCCGGATACGTTACAACCCAAATATTTTTCGTCTCTCTTAAACTGTTAAGCACTTCAGTACGCTGCAATACGCTTTCGCTGTCTATCTTATCGGTTTCGCCCGAGTGTTTGTATGGTGATGGGAAAAAGAGGATACGAGGCGGTGCGGATTGCTGTTGCGGCTGCTCCTGTTCGCTGAAAATCTTCAATAAGTCGTTATGAAAATATGCCGCCTGTTCTTTGTTTCGCAATATAAACAAGTGCGCTTCGGGGATATTTGCCGCAAGTATTCCGCAAATAAGGGCTTTTCCTGAACCTGCAAGTCCTTTGAGTCCTATTTTTCGTCCCGCCGTTACGGTTGTTTCATTGTTGGTTCCGTTCTGTAATTCTATTCCACTCTGTAAAATGACTTTTAGAATGTTGCTAATGCGTCCGTCGTTTCTGTAGATATTTGATAAAAGATTGTTCATTCTGAAAATATATAATGTACCTCAATTTCAGGACCAATTTTGTTGCGGTATGAATGAAGTTTTTTTTAGCATTTCCGTCTTCACTTCTATCTCCAATGCCTGATTAGCGATTATCCTTTTTAAACGTGCGTTCTCCTGTTCCAATGTCGCCACAACTGGGTCTATCCGCCTGTAAAACGGCTTTAAACCATTCATTCCTTTTGACAGATAACGTTCGTGCCAACGTGAATAAAGCGAAGGCGATAAGTTATACTTACGGCAAGTTGACATTTTTCCCTCACGCTCGCCTTCCTGCAGAATTGACAAGCGGTCTTCGGGACTGAATTTTCGACATTTTTCCATATCACTTACAAAGTTCAGTGATACTAAACTTCTTTGTCTTTTTTGTCCAAATTATCGGGGGCCGGTACAATTTGTTGTTTTTGTTATTGCCATATCTTATAAATTAAAAAATATTAAACCTCAACAAGGTCTAATCCATATCTACGGTACTTTTTAAACTTACCGTCTGTACTTATAAGTGTTGAATGGTTTGCAATTGTATGTGCTATTATTGCTCTATCAAAAGGATCTTTATGATTTTCAAATAATGGTAATTCATCATATTTTTTTGCTGCATATTGATTAAAAGGCAGAACTTCAAAACCTTTATTATTAAAAAAATCCATAAACTGTTCAAAGTTCATTTTTATATCAACTCTACCATTATGTTTTAAATAAGAAATCTCTTTTAAAACTTCTACACTTACAGATACATGTGCAGAATTAAAGTCAATAATATTCCTTATTTCTTTTGAAAAATATTTATCCTTTAATATCATGCCAAGTATGATATTTGTATCAAGCATAAAACGGTCTCTTTTCATATCCTTTCAATATAATTTATAACCGTTCTTTAATCTCACTTTTCCGGCAAGAGAGCCATAAAGTCCCCTATTAATACCCATCTTCTTACCAATTTCTGCACGCCAGAGTGCCTCTTTAAGCAGTTTATCATTAATTGCCTTATGTTCAGCAGGAGTATAATCTCTCTTTCCAAGAACTTCGACTTCAATCCTTGCTCTTTCAAGTGATTCATCATCAATAATCTTGTGTTTAGAGACAGTATGATCTCTCTTTATTGTTTTTGCTGTTGCCATAATAGTAATTGTTTTAAGGATTTTACGCAAAGTTATGAAAATTATAAGATATGTACCGGCCCCCGACAGGGTCAACGCATTTAAATGAGATAATTCGCTGATAATGAATGGATTATAGGCGTAAATTTTCATAAATTTTCATCAAAAATAATCTTCATAAATGCCTTATAATCAATTGTTTAAAGATTTTAAATGCGTTGACCCTGGGCGTAATCCCAAAGGCGACGGTAAGAAGAAAGGCGGTCTGAAAGTCCACATGCTGACCGATGTTCATGCAGATATGGCTGTTTTTGCAACCATTAGCGAGGCAAGAATGCACGACA
>JAIRNR010000109.1 GCA_031257915.1 Bacteroidales bacterium | reverse complement strand
CTTTTGACCGCGTATGGTCAGGATTTTTTCTTCCACCTGACTTAATTTTATTGTTCCGTCCATGTTAATTATTTATTTTATAATTATTTAATCTTATTATTCTTACAGTTCCATTTTTTTACTACCTTTGCATAAAATTTAAAATGTAATATCATGAATACAAATGAAGATTTATTAAACAAAATCTCTTATTCAGACATCGCTGCACTGGCTGAAATTGCCAAGCAGGTAGGAATTTTAACCGACCAGCAATTACGGTTTTTCTTCTGTACGATATTTTCTCGTAATAACTGGAATCATCCTATTCTTAGTACCCGGTATATAATTCACTATATCCGTACCGGTGAGCCAAGTCTACCTGACTAATAGATGGTTGGCATACCTCCTGTCTTAATGGCGGGAAACGCTACCGGAACAGAGAACCGTACACTTGTAACCGATACGTAAGGTGCCAAAATTGCACCTTAAAAAATTTGTTCCGTCCATCAATCTTCAACTGCTTTTTGTTACTTTTCTTTTTCATGCCTTTAATGTTTTAATATTGTATCCTCGTCCCTTGTTCAAGGTCACAATTTGTGACCTTGAACAGTCTTTTATTTCTGCGATAGAGAGTGTAAACATGAAATCATCACCTTCAAAGCGGACAATGTTACGTTTTTTAAGTGGTTTCAGTTCCATTTTATTTACTTTTTTCTTTTGGGTGATTTTCTTGTATGCGGTTTTACGTAAGTTCCATCTTTACGATAATAACCTTTTACACTAACAGAACCCGAACCCGAATTGGAAGGTCGATATGAACTATTACCCTTAACTTTGGTAACAACTTTGACAGTGTCAGTGACTTTATTTTGAACTTTGACGCTATCATCTTGACTATAAAGACTACCACAAGCGGCAATTGTCACTATTAAAAATAATAAAACTTTTTTTACCATATACTTTTTCATTGTTTTAAAAAACGATTACCTGTACATCGCGAGGTTCTTATTTAACTCATTATTATATTATTTTCTGATTTTCAACACCCATATCAATGGTTTTTTTACGATTCAATTCATATTCTTCCAATTGACCTCTCAAATTTTGATTCTCATTTCTAAGTGCGCCTATTTCCTGATTCAACTTTTCATTTTTTTCGATAAGGGTAAAAAGTATTTCATTTCCACTCTCGTTTTTTTGCTCTACGACCTCATTTTTTTTCAATATTTCACCGTTTCCGGTTAATAACCACTCTGCTGAAATGTTCGCATTTGCGCATATTTTTTCTATAACATCATAGGACGGCTTACCGTTTCGAGTTCCCACAACATTTTCAATAACAGTAGGCGATACGTTAATTTGTTTAGAAAAAGCCGCTTTATTACCCCGAAATAGGCTCTCTATAATGAATTTTATTCGTTCTTGTATTGACATATTAAAATTTTTTTATTACTGATACATAACATTTTATAACCTTTTATTCGCATTTGCGCAAAAAAAATTTGCATTATTCGCAAATGCGTATTATCTTTGCACCTGCAAACTGATAAAAAAGCGTACAAATGTACTAAACTTTTTCATTGCAAAGAAAAATATTTGTAAGAAAAAAAAGAAATAAATATGAAAGAAACATTGGCAGTGAAGGAAAAGAGAATTTTCCAAAGAGGATGGATGGCGGTGTCGCAGAAGAACGCCGCGAAGGTTCGGGGAAAGCTTAAAGCAGCAATGGGAGTAACTACTCATCAAAGTTTTAGAGACCGAATGAATGGCAAAGTTTTCCTTAGTGAAGCCGAAATCAAAGAGATTGAGGCGATATTTAAAAAGTTCGGCGTAACAGATATTTGGGGGAAAGCGTAAAAGTCTAATTAACCACCGCAGGCGAAACCGGGTAACGAACAAACTCGATAAGGACAGTCACTGGAAACAGGCTTGGGAGTAGCGGCAAAAAGCGGAAAGAACGGAAGCGGGGAATCTGTAAGTCTTTCGGGAAACAGGCGAAGTAGCCACGCGGGGGTTGAAAAAAGTAGAATTGACAAAAACGCTCTTTGAATTTGTGGTATATGGCGGCAACGTGAGATATGCATGTATGCGGGGTGGCTGGTATTTCCCAGCGGGTACTCTTATTTAGTCATGTCTATGTCGGCACAGTCATTCGTTTGACACGCCGCTACTAATTAAAAATAATTACAAACATTAGAACCTCGCGAAGTACAGGTTAATCGCTTTGAAACACAATGGAAACAGCATTAAAAAGAATTGCGCTTTATTCGGCCGCCGTTACGCGGGAAGATTGCGAGAACAGGTTGCAACGCATCAGGGACAAAGGATTGTCGAATTGCCAAAATGCAAAAGACTTGCAATGGAAAATCGAATCGTTCGATTATGCCGAAATACAGACAAGGTATAATGAAAAGTATCCAAAATATCTGTTTTTCCACCAAGGAGAGTTTGACGAGATAGTAAAGAGAAACCATCTTATCGTATCAACTATTGACAATTTCACAGGATTTATTCCGGAACATTGTCTTGAGGATATTTTGAATGAAAATGTTGATGAAGATGATCACAGACCAGTAAAATACATTATAAAAAACGACCAGAATAGGATAATATTAGAAACCGAAGATATAGGATATTTACAAGTATTGAGAACAGATTTAATAAAAACAAAAAAAATCTATTGCTTCGAGAGACAAGATTATCATCAACTGTATATCGCCGCTCCTGCAGAAGACTTACGAATTCCGGCCTCCGACCCTATTGTGTTCCGGTATGTGAAAGGCGGCATTTTAGTAATAACTTTTTGGAGGTAAAAGCTATGGACTGGAAAAAGGAAAAGCGGCTAATTTGGATTCTCTTCGGAACAGGGGCTACATTATGGATGGGGGGCTTTTGTCTTATGAGGCTTTTGCCAACATTTGGCTTTGTGGTACTGATGTTCGGGGTATGTATATGCGCCGGACTAATAATATACTGCTCGCAATTTATTAAATAATAAATACATTTAAAGAACAATAGACATGAAAAAAGTTAAAGAAAGGGCTGAAAAGAATCAAAAGCCCGCAGAAAATACAGGGGAAGTACACCCTGTATTTGAGAACGCGATTGCGGCATTATTTATGCCGCAAATAAAGCCCAAACTAAACGGTGACTTTAGTTTGGATGTATTAACGATTGAGGGGGGTTTAAAAAGCGGAAGTCGTCAACCGGCGACGGTTGGCGACCTTTCCAATCAATTTAATTTAAAAAATACGGGTGCAAAAGTAGTAAATTTTTTGAAAA
>JAIRNR010000070.1 GCA_031257915.1 Bacteroidales bacterium | reverse complement strand
TTCCTGTTTGAATACAAATTTAAAACCAAAATCCGTCAGCAGGTTTTGGTATTCCGTATTCTGCATTGTCTCTTTTTTGTCATTTACCGGAGTTTTTTCGTCATTTACCGGAGTTTTTTTGTCATCTACCGGAGTTTTTTTGTCATTTACCGGAGTTTTTTTGTCATTTACCGGAGTTTTTTTGTCGTTGTTCATACAATTATAAATTTTTTTGTTAGTGCGGAATTCGTATCTATCGAATAATCATTGGTTTGGGTGTTGAATTTCGGAAATACTTATTCCATTATTATGAATACTGTATATATGTATAACGAACTAAGATGAAAAAAAACACACTTGTTAATAACTTTTTTTATACAAACACAATCCCCCCCTGATACCCCAGGGTCAACGCATTAAAAATCATATAATACTGTTAATTAGCAAGTTGTACATAAAAATATTTCATAATTTGGCAAAGATTAAATCTGTAAATATCTGTAAATAAGGAAATTAAAATTTTAATGCGTTGACCCTGGCAGTATGCACCTGAATATGCGGAACTCAATCGTAAATCGGAGGATTTTATGTCGTTCGCAAATATGCAATTCGGTGAAATTTATAAAGTACCTGTAAAGACTTGCAACACGGAAATAAAATAAATAATATAAGCCAAAATTGGGAAAATTTCAAGAAGATTAAGATTTTTTTCAAAGTAACATCATAATTATTTATAACATTGGTAATCAGTATTTTGTAATGAATTTAGGTTTATATTGTTAAAAAGTGTTAAAATTTCGGTAATTACGGACGGTTTTAAAATAATTATTTATACTAAATTCGCCGTTGGTGCAATTGAATGTGGTGTGAGTGAAAGTAATCTACGGTTCCACACTGCATTATTGTATTGCTTAAAATTGTTGTAGTATGAAACGAACATTTAAAAAGCCGGCATTCAAGTCGATAACTGTCTTGTCTGAAACGGCTGAGCTCGACTGTGAGTGTGGTTTTCAATTGTGAGTTTCATATAACTTTGTAATCAATAATTCATAATTATATGAGAAAAGCATTGTATTCGTACATTGTACTTATCTGTAACGTGATATTCTTTCACGCTATAATACAGGCACAGACAGTAACAGTAACGTATAACAGCTCAGGCAGTTATAATGCAGTTGTTCCGACGGGGGCAACGGACGTAAAAGCAGAAGCGTGGGGCGGCGGCGGCGGCGGCGGCGGTGCTTATTATGGAGGCTATGGTGGCAGTTCTTCAAAGGCTGGCGGCGGTGGCGGAGGTGCATACGTTGTAAAAACTTTTGGTGGCAATGGCGGTACTGATATAAGTGTATCTGTTGGCGGAGGTGGTGCTGCCGGCAGAGGTGAGCTTACTGCAGGTTTAGGTAGTATGTACGCTGGCAGTGCAGGTGGTGCGAGTGCTTGTACTTACAATTCTGTGAATGTAATTGCAAATGGTGGTGGTGGCGGCGATTATGCAAATTATGGTTGGACAGGTCACGATAGGAAGTCATCAGGTAATGGTGGTGCAGGTGGTACTGCGGTAGGTGGAGATGGTAATAGTTGCTCCGGTACTTCAGGTGCTTCTGGTGACGGTGGTGGATACGGAGGCGGTGCATGTAATGGCGGAGGAAATACAGGCAGTATGAGTGACGACAAAAACGGTAGCACAGGTACCGAGCCGGGAGGCGGAGGGTCTGGAGGCCGTTCATACTATAAGGCGAGGATTTGGGACCTTTCCACAGGAAAGAACTGGAGTGGCGGGGCAGGTAGGGATGGAAAATTGATAATAACTTTCAATTACAGTATTCCGACGCCCTCAATAACCGGTAGTGCGGCACGTGTAGTTTGTCAGGGCGACAGTATTACTTTTTCTGTAGATAATCCGATTGCTGACGGCGGGGTAACATACCAGTGGCGCAAAAATGGTGTAAATATAGATGGTGCAACAGGCACATCTTTTACTGTTGCCAATATAAATACTTCCCATGAGGGTAAATATTCGGTAGTTGCAATAGTTAATTATGCTTTTGTCGGTGCAACCACAATAAGTGGTGATAATACCGATAATAGTGCAAAAAAAGTAAGCGGCACAAGTTCGCCATCGGCAGAGGTTACCATTACAATAGGACCATATTATGATTTAGCAATAACATCGGAAGGACCGGGCAAAGCATGGTTCTTAAATCCGGGATCTCCGGACGACCAGTCAATAACCACTCTTAAGTCGCTTTGCGGTACAACAATCTATCCGCAAATTGACACAACTCTCTACGGATTATACTATCATTTCGCGGGATATTACAAGGTTACCGGTGAATTTTCGGAATTTTTATCAAGCGATCCGAAATATACATTTAAGTCATCAGAAAACACTACAATAAAAGCAATGTTCGATACCAATCTGCACAGGGTTGCATTTATCCCTGTCAGAGAGGACGGTACGCCTGCGCCTGAACTCGGCAGCACTACAGGTAGCGGCTTTTATAAACATTTTCACCCTGTTGAAGGTACCGCAACAGCGAATGAGTATTGCGAATTTTTGCGCTGGCGCGATTCCGTTTCAAAAGAAATCGTATCGCCGTCAATTGAGAGTTTAAATGGAGATATTACATACGAAGCAGTGTTTAGAGAAATAACCCATAATGTTACAACATCCGTTGATGTTGCAGCACGCGGTACAACGCTCGGCGACAGTGCTTACAGTAAGTTTGTGATAACAGAACTCGGGCAGGTTGAAGCAATTCCGTCAACAGGCTTCACTTTCAAAAGATGGGATATTACTGTTGACGGTACACTGCAGGATACAATAATTACAGATAATCCATACATATTTATCCAAAACGACCGCATATTAAACGATTATCACTTTACTGCAATTTTTGATACATCTGTTTACACTGTCAGTGCCAACAATCCAAATGGTTCCGTGAGCGGTACCGGAAACTATCTGCATGGAAAAACGGTAACGCTCAAAGCGAGACCCGACAGCGGCTACCATTTCGTAAGGTGGCAGGTAAACGGTTTGCAGGTAAGCACCGATAGCGTGCTGACTTTTGAAGTGTTGCAGGATACTTTGTTTACTGCGGTGTTTGAAGTGAATAAATATCTGATAATGGTTTCCGTATCGCCGGCAGAATATGGCGAGTATGCTCAGGATGCGGATATGTCGGGCATGTATAAGCATTTTGCGGAGTTTGATATGAAAGCGGTACCGTACAGCGGTTTTGAGTTCCGCTACTGGATTATAAACGGCGATACCGTGTATGCAGGTGCGGAATACAGCATAAAAATTGACGGTGCAAAAACGATAAAGGGCATATTTACTCCTGTTCGCAAAAGGATGACTGTTACTGCCGAGCCGAATACGTACGGCACAGTACAGGGAGATGGGATTTACGAGCATGGAAGCAGTGTTGAGGCAAGTGCTGCGCCTGAATACGGCTTCAGTTTTCTGTATTTTACAAACTCTTTAAACGATACCGTTTATGATAATCCGATAATTATTCCCTCGCTTGAACATGATACTTCGTTTACAGCGTATTTTGAACGCAACGAATATACGGTGGAAGCATTTGCGGCAGCAGGCGGTATTGTGTCGCTTGAAGCATTGGATTCCGGTATAAATACTAAAAAATATCCATATAAAAGTTCGGTTGTTGTTTATGCACAGAATGACAGCAATCATTTTTTTGTGAACTGGACGGACAGAAACGGAAATATTGTCAGCGAGCAAAATCCTTTAAGTATTGTTGTTGAAAAAGACACTTTTTATAAGGCAAATTTTGAACGCAAGTCGTATTTTATTTCCGTTTCAATAATACCTGAAAACATGGCAACCGCAACAGGGCAGGGAACATATTACGCTCTGGATACTGCTGTGCTTACTGTTTCCCTTACTCCTGCGATAAATTTCACAGGATGGAGTGAAAACGGAGCAGATATTTTTGAAACGAAAGATACTCTGCGTATTGTTGTCCGTGAAAATAAAAATTATTATGCAGTGTTTTCACTTGTACCTTTTTCGCTTACGGTTTTGACAAACGATCCCGAAAGAGGAACGGCACTTGGCAGCGGGCAATACTATGTGGGAGGCAATACGCGTATAATGGCGCAACCTCTTTACGGATACGATTTTAAATGCTGGTTGCGGGACGGCGATACACTTAGCACCGCGAAAACATTTTATCCCGCAATTCGTGCGCAGGACGATACCGTTACGGCGATATTTGTACAGCATGAGTTTACTTTAACGATTAAGGACGGCAATAATATAACGGTCAGAAAGGTTCCGTACAGGGAAAGCACAGTTGTCCGTACCGAAATACCGTATGGATTTGATTTTGCAGGATGGAAAACATCGTCAGGGATGATTTCTGCCGAAACAGAATTTCAGGTAACTGTTGTTTGTGACACTTTGTTTGAAACGGTTTATACTCCGAAGCAGTATGATATTACAACTTCGGTTGCAGGTGTCGGACAGACTGTCGGCGCAGGTGAGTATGATTACGGAACGGAAGTTGTTCTTACGGCTGTATCTGTTTCCGACAAATACGTTTTTTCGCACTGGGAAGATGAAGATGGTGTTAAAGCAGGCACAGACGCAGAACTTAAACTTACAGTTGCAGGCAATGCCGGTTATACTGCATTTTTCGTTCCTGTACCGGTTGCAATAACATTACATTCAAAAATGGCAGACGGCAATGTTTTTGCTTCGCAGACGATAAATAAAAAATGTTTTGATACTGTAAATATTTCGGCGCATGAATATAACGGACTTTCATTTAAAGAATGGCAGGATAAAAGCGGCGTGAGTATTGCAAACAGTAATGAACTGCTAATAAATTTACTTGGTGATACCGTACTTTATGCAATATATGATTCAACGCAATACAGCCTGTATTTGTCGGTATCTCCGGAAAATTCGGGTATTGCAACCGTCGGTTCCGATATTTATTTTTATGGACAGAATGCCGTTTTGCATGCAGAAAGTAATTACGGTTATACATTTAAAAATTACGTAAAAAAGGATGGAACAGTTGTAAGTTATACGGCAGACTGTTTATTTACGGTAAATTCGTCAGACACCATTATCGCGCAGTTTACTCCGAATACGTATAAAGTAACCGTTTATTCGGCACAGGCGCAACTCGGCTCTGTCAAAGGCAGTAAAAATGCTTTATACGGCAGTACTGCAGACATAAAAGCGTGGGCAATAGCCGATGGACATGAATTTTCTGCGTGGAAAGACAGCAATGGAAATATTATTTCGGAAAATGCCGAAATATCTGTTCTTGTTGAAAGGGATACGGTTCTTTACGCACACTTTGTTCCGTCTGAATTTTTATTAAAAGTGCTGTGTGCGGGAGGCGAAGGCACTGTTAGCATAGACAGCAACGATGAGCAGCAGGAAATAATATCACCGTATATGTCAGTCCATACAATAAATGCAATTCCTGATACAGGGTATCATTTTGCGGGATGGCAGGAAATCATGATGGGGGTCATTTCTACCTCTGCGCAAACAGAAATAACTTTGAATAAAGACCGTACCATTGAGGCAGTATTTCTACCGAATGTTTATGATATTTCCATATCATGGAGCACTTACGGTGATGTGGACATTTGGCCCTCCGGCGTGGGAGTATATGCTCACGGCAGTACGGCAAGTATAAGAATAGAAGTGCCGAAAGGGTATGATTTTATTGCGTGGACTTTAGACGGCGATACATTAAGCAAAGAGCCGTCATTTGAAATAATCGTAACGAGAGACATGAGATTATTTGCAGTATTTGAATTGCGCGGACATAATATCGTTATTGAGGAAAATATCCCCGGTGCGGCTCTCACGCTTACCGGCGGCGGAATATACGACTATAATTCAAATGCGGTTTTAAAAGCAGAACCGAATTTAGACTATCTTTTTTCACATTGGGAAAACAAAGGTGTCAGAATATCATCTTTGCCCGAATTTTCTTTTAGAGTAACAGGTGACGACACTGTTACGGCTGTGTTTACTCCGCTTAAATACTCGGTAAATGCCGCAGTGAATATTTTGGAAGCGGGTACGTTATCGTTCGGTCTCAATACTTTTGACCTGGGCGATACTGTAAATATTTTTGCAACGGAAAACGCACATTACCATTTCCTTTACTGGACGGAAAATGACGAAGTTGTTTGCAGTGAAAAAACGTACAGTTTCATTGCAACGCGAGACAGAAATCTTGTTGCGCATTTTGAAATAAACCGCTATAAGATTATTTTGTTTTCATCTCCCGATAATATTGCAACTCTCACAGGTTCGGGTACTTACAACGCTCTTTCAACGACAGTTGTAGAAGCCGGAACGGCTATCGGGTATGATTTTGCAGGATGGATAGATGAAAATGGCGATACCCTTACTTCCGAAAATACACTGTCTTTTGAAATTAGCAGAGATGTGGTGTTTATGGCTCTGTATAATTCCAACTTTGTTACTATAAACGTGGTTGCAGAAGAGGGCGGCAGAGTAATGGGCGGCGGAAAAGTACTGAAAGGCACGGATACTTCGGTTGTTGCAATTCCTTATGAGGGATATGCTTTTGATTATTGGACTAATGACAGGAATGAAACGGTAAGCCGTCAAAGTGAAATGCGTTTTACTGTTGAAAGAGATGCAACATATACTGCGCATTTTAAAGAAAATGTAGAATTAACGGCAAAACTTATTGTTTATCCTAATCCTGCGAAAACTTACCTTAATGTTTTGTCGGACAGAGAGGGTGTTATTCAGATTATAGATACAAGAGGTGATGTTTTGTATGATGTGGAGATGGCGGACTACTCGGCAACTCTTAATGTTTCATGGCTTGCTGCGGGTATTTATTATTACCGCTTTATTCCTGATGACGGTAAAGTAGTTACAGGTAAATTTATCAAACTTAAATATTGATTATAATAAAGTTTTCATTATGAACTTCAAAATATTTACATTTTTCGTTGCAGGATTTTTTTTGTCGGCAAGTGTATTTGCACAAAAATCCGAATACATAAATGAAACAGAACAAATCGGTAATCATAATTTTGAAAATTTTGATAACCCCGGAACAAAAAATGTTGAGCCTGCACATTGGAATTCGTTTATGACGTGTACGGGGTCACTTGCGGCGTTTGCGCAGTCACAGCAGTTAGACAGATCAACCGAAAAGCGTCCCGGAAGTACAGGGCAATATTCAGTTCGTATTTACTCAAAAAAAGCACCTATCGGCGGTGTTATTGCGAACGGTAATCTCACAACAGGCAGGATAAATGCAGGTGATCCGTCACCAGCTGCATCGGGAAATTATAACTTTACCCAGAGAGGCAATACTGCGCACAATCATCCTTTTTCATCTATTCCCGACAGCGTGGTTGTCTGGTTAAAATTTAATCCCGGCAATGCTTCCGACCAGGGCAGTTTTGAGGTTATACTCCACGATGATAATGATACAAGGGCACCCGGTTATAACGAAAGTCAGGTAGTTGCGTATGTTCAGGCATTTATTGATAAAAAAGATGCCCAGTGGCAACGTATTTCCTTTCCCTTTGATAAAAAACCGAATACAAATGTAAAGTATTGTTTAATCAATGCTACAACAAATAAAACACCGGGCGGTGGCAGCAATGGCGACGAACTTTACATTGACGACTTGCTGTTTGTTTACAACCCTGTATTAACTCTCCATGCAGTACCGCAGCAAATTGGAATAATATCAACGGATGATTTTATATTCAATGTTTCCTACACCCTTAAAGGAACGATGAATCCGTACAATAATCTTCCCGATAATAAAATAATCGTAGAACTTTCGGATGCCGTCGGCTCATTTGCAAATCCGCGTGTGATAGGTGAACTTACAACATTCACAAGCGGAACAGTTCCCTGTACGATTCCGAATAATATCCCCCGCGGCAGTGGCTACAGAATACGGTTGCGCTCTACAAATTATCCCTTAATAACTCCCGACAATGGAGCGGATATAGATATTTTCAATGCATATATTGTAAATGCAGATGCAGCAAATCACAGGGGTACGGTTACAGGTAATAAAGGTGTGCAGAAAGCCGGAGGACTTGTTTCGTTAACGGCAACAGCAAATCAGGGAAATAAGTTTATTTGCTGGATGGAAGGTAGCGATACTGTTGCTAAAACGTCTGTTATTTCTTTTATTCTTGAAAGAGACAGAAACCTGTTGGCGCATTTTGACAGTGCTTCGTGGGTACTTACCGTATCTGCTGCGGCAGGCGGCAGTGTCAGCGGCTCGGAGACAGGAACATATTTACATAATTATCCTGTTTCTTTACATGCTGAGGCTTCGGCAGGTTATGAGTTTTCAGGCTACTACGAAGGTGGTGTAAATCCGATAAGTACTGCGGCGGATTTTTCCTTTTTACTCACAAAAGACAGAACAATAGAAGCGCGTTTTTCACTGCGTAAATACATCGTAAATGTGCAGCCGAATAACGCGATATACGGTATTGTTACAGGCGGCGGTCAGGTAAATTATAATTCCGAAGTTACTTTGCAGGCAACGGCAAATCCCTACTGTGAATTTGTTTGCTGGATAAACGGTAACGATACTCTTGGAAAATTGCCGACCCTTAATTACAACATTACGCAATCCGTTTCAATAACAGGTGTTTTCAGGGAAATAAGTTACCCTGTTGTTGTTAACAGAAATCCCCCGCAGGGCGGTACTGTTTCGGGTGCAGGATTATACAGTGCGTTTAATGCAAACAGTACAATTACTGTCAGGGCAAATCCTTCCGCAGGATACGGTTTTGAAAAATTTGTCGATGACAGTACGCTTGTTTCTACAACGCAGAATCCGCTTACGGTTATTGCAGGCGGGCGTATCACTTCGGCAAAAAGTTATACCGCATACTTTGTTCTTAACACTTACGAAATTGTTGTTTCGGCTTCAACCGGCGGGCAAGCCGGCGGTGCAGGGCAATATGAGCATGGAAGTTCTGTTGTTTTAAGTGCTGCTGCAAATGAAGGTTATGAATTTGCGGGATGGGTTTACGGTTCCGATACGTTAAGCAAGTTACCGCAAATTTCTTTTGTTGCCGACAGAGATACTGCTCTGAATGCAGTATTCCGTTTAAAAAAGTATTTGATTGCCGTTACGAATGAAAATCCGTCAATGGGTGATGTAAGCGGCAACGGCGTTTACAGTCATTTCTCTACTGCCGTACTTACGGCAAGCGCATTTCCCGATTACGAATTTCGCTCATGGGTTTTGGATGATATAATTTTAGATACTGTTTCGCCGCTTAACTATGCAGTAACAGGTGCAGCGGATATAAAGGCGAATTTCAGCATTATGCGTAAAAACGTTACAGTGGAAATATTGCCTGCCGGTACAGGCTTTGTGTCGGGTGCAGGTCGTTATGAGCATAATGAACAGGTTACCCTCGTTGCAAGTGCGGATACAGGGTATTTGTTTGCAGGATGGGAAGATGCTCTTGGAAATTTGATGGATATTGCGGCTACATCGCGTTTTAATATTGTCAAAGATACATTGATAGTTGCACGTTTTAAGCCTGATTCCTACAAAATAGAAATTGAAGCAAACAATAGCAACGGTACGGTAAGTTTTGACGGTAGCCAGTACAGTTCTTCAAGAATAACCCGCAATGCGGAATATAATACGGTAATACCTTTGTATGCCGCTGTTGTTACAGACGGATATAAATTTACAGGATGGAAAAGACTCGGTTCGTCCGGAATTGTTTCCATTGAAGATACATTTTTATATACGGTAAAAAAAGACGAGTATTTAATTGCGGCGTTTTCAAATACGGCTGTATTTTTGTCGGCTTCGGCAGAGCCGTCTTATGCCGGAACAATAAATGGAAACGGTAATTACGAAAAAGGAAGCTGGTACCCCTTAACTGCAATTGCTTCGTATGGCTATGTTTTTAAAGAGTGGAAAACATTAGACGGCGTAGTCTTGGAAAACGAAGACGAAAATTCGCTAATGGTTTACGCAGGTGCCGACACTTCTTTTATCGCAGTGTTTGAAAAAGATTCATTTGATGTCAATATTGTTTCGGACGGTTGCGGTCTGCATGAAGGTAGCGGGCGTTATTGCTATCAGGATACGGCGAAACTCACCGCTCATGTTTCCGGCGGTTATCATTTTGCCGGCTGGTATTTGAATAATAATTTACTGCTTTCGGAAGATACGGTTATCAAAATAGAAGTTGATAAGCCTTACAGTATAACTGCACGTTTTGACAGCAATGCTATGCAACTGACGGTGTTATCCACACATCCGCATAACAGTACTGTTTCGCCGAGCAGGGAAACAAAATATTCACGCACGGAAACGCTTTACGCAACAGCGGGAGAAGGTATTCATTTTATCGGCTGGAAGCATAATAATGATACTGTTTTCAGCGATACCGTTAAATGGCTTGTTACAAATAATGATACCTTAACGGCACTGTTCGACACAAACATTTATACTTTTACTTTTACAAATTCTACGCCGTTAAAAGGAAACACAGACTTGATTATTGACGGGAATATCACCCTGAACAGTGTCTCCGAAATAACGCGGGAACTTTATCATAAAACTTCCGTAAAAATAATTGCTGTTCCGAATTACGGTTATCATTTTACAGGTGGAAAAGATACGATGTTTTTCGTTATCACAGGCGATACGAATATTACGGCGCAGTTCAGCGAAAATATTATCACCGTTTTATCGTCCTGCAATCCTTTGTACGGATATACTTCCGTTAAAGGCGGTAATGCTCATGCGTACGGCAACAGTGTTACAGTAGAGGCGGTTCCCAACATCGGCTACTGCTTTGCAAAATGGACTCTTGCGCAGGATACGTCAGTCGTCTTTTCTACAAACCCTGTTGTTTCATTTATTGCAGTGAGAGATACAAATATTGTCGCACATTTTGAAAAGGAAAATTACAATGTAACGATTGAAGTAAGCAATGATATGGCAGGAACGGTAACGCTTGGCAGTGAAACATCTGCTCAAATAAATACATCTGCTCCGTTTAACTCAACATTAACCGTATATGCGCAACCGCTGCGCGGATACCATTTTTCGCATTGGCTAAACGATGGTACGGTTGTTTCGGAAGATACTTTTTATAATGTTGCGGTAACACATCAAACGGTGATTACTGCCGTTTTTGAGGCAAATCTTCACGAAGTGTCGCTGTCTGTAAACTCTGATATATTCGGTAGCGTTGAAGGCGGCGGAATGTATCGTTACGGCTATGCCGCAGATATAAAGGCGACTTCCAACGCTAATTATTATTTTGACAAATGGGTTAGCGAAACAGGAAAATTTATATCTTTTGACAGTGTGTATTCTTTCATTGTAACAGGCGATACGGCGTTAATTGCAGTTTTCAGAACAGATACTTTTAATATAAGTGTTGATATTGTTTCCGGCGGCGGTACTGTTTCCGGCGGCGGACGTTTCCTGCTTGGGCAGGAGGTAAGTTTGCAGGCGGAAGCAGACTACGGATATACATTTTCCGAATGGCAAAACGACAGTGCTGCCGCAGTGAGCAACAGTAATCCCTTTGTATTTGATGCTTCGGCGAGTATGTCTCTGCATGCCGTATTTGTTCCGCAGGTATTTAATGTGAATATAAATACAAATGCCGGCAGCAATACCGATATAAGAGGTGCCGGCAGTTATCGTTATGGAGATAATGCGTATCTATTTGCGTTTTCAAACGATATTTACACTTTTGACCATTGGGAATTAAGCGACAGCACTGTTTTTACAAAAGAGGAATTGCTGAATAATATGCTTTTTTATTCGGTAGAAAAAGACTTGGAAATAAGGGCGGTTTATAAGGTAAAAACGTATAATGTGACTGCATCCGTATCGCCTGTTGAGAGCGGCAGCGTGTTTAATACAGGCGTTTATTTTCACGGAAGTACTTTTACTCTGGAAGCGACGCCTGCCGAACATTATCATTTTGTCGGCTGGGTGTTAGACAGCGCGTACGTATCTGCCGAACGCCGGTTTCATGTTGATTCCATATACAGAGATTTGGAATTTATTGCCGTCTTTGAACTTAACCATTATACGGTAACCCTTACGTGTTACCCTTCGGCGGGCGGAACTCTTAACGGCGGCGGGCAGTATTTTTACGGCGATACGGCAACGCTTTCGGTAACGTTGAATTATGGCTATGCTCTTGATGTATGGCGGGATGAAAAGTTTTTCACTATCGGCAATACAACATCTATCAAATACGTTGTAACAAAAAACAGTGATATTACTGCTGCACTGAAAGACGCTTTGGCGAATGAACCGATTTCAGACCTTGATGGGGCGCGTGTGAAAGTGTATCCGAATCCTGTTTCTGCCGGTGATGTTCTTTATGTGGACGGATTGGAAAGCGGTGCTACTGCGGCACTTTATGACTTTACAGGTAAAGTTATGCTCAAAACCGACCGTAATCCGATTTCCGTTGCGGGTATTTCAAGAGGGATGTATTTGTTGCGCCTTACTTTCTCCGACGGTACGTGTGCTGTTGGGAAGATTGTTGTTCGGTAGGGACAGATGGCAGCATGGGAAGAGGCGGACAATTATTGGTATATTTATCAAAATTTTAACGTAAATTTGCGTCTATGCAAATAAAAGTTTTCCAATTTAATCCTGTGGGAGTAAATACGTATATCTTGTGGGATAAGACGGAAAAAAATGGTGCTGTTATTGATTCGGGATGCAGCAGTGAAGCGGAATTTAAAACGCTTTTTTCATTTATAGAATGTGAAGGAATCAAGGTAGAGCATTTATTGATAACACATCCGCATTTTGATCATATTTACGGCGCAAACGGTTCCATGCAGCGTTTCGGTCTGCCGCTTCAATTACACGAAAAAGCAGTACCGCTTATGGACGAAGCCGTGCGTACGGCGCAGGTGTTCGGTTTTCAATTTGGGGATACTCCGGCTGCAGATAAGCTAAAAACATTTAAAGAGGGAGATACCGTAAAAATCGGCAATTTTACGCTTGAAATTCTCTACACTCCGGGACATTGTGAAGGCAGTGTGTCGTTTGTGGAACGAAGCACCCGCACAGTATTTACGGGAGATGTACTTTTTCGCGACAGTATCGGGCGCACTGACTTTCCGACCGGCGACTATGAGCTTCTGAAATCCGGCATCTACAATAAACTTTTCACCCTTGACGAGCCTGATTGCAGTATGTCCGGCTTGCCGAGTTACACAGTTCGCCCGGGACACGGCGGACGCACTACAATAGAATACGAACGCTACCATAACCCATTTTTATAATAATAATATGACATCATTTCATCCGCTCGTGCAGTATCTTGACAAGCCGGGCAATCAGTTTACAAAGGCAGACTTACTGCGCTACATCAAAGAAAAGCATATCCAAATGATTAACTTCCGCTATGTAGCAGGCGATGGACGTTTAAAAACTCTCAACTTTGTTCTTAACAGCGAACATTATGTAGATGAAATTCTTTCGTGCGGCGAAAGAGTGGACGGTTCGAGTTTGTTCCGCAATATTGACGCAGGAGCGAGCGATCTTTACGTTATTCCGCGTTATGCAACGGCATCTGTAAATCCGTTCGCAGAAATTCCCACGCTCGATCTTTTATGCGCTTTCTACGATAAAGACGGCAATCCGTTTGAAAATGACCCTGCAATGGTTATGCGCCGTGCAGCAAATGTATTCCATAAACAGACAGGCTACGATTTTGAATGTATGGGCGAACTTGAATACTATGTTATCGGCAGGAGAGATGATTTGTTTTACACTGAGGATCAGCGCGGATACCACGAATCAAGTCCCTTTACAAAATTTGAAGCGTTCCGTAAAGAAGCAATGCAAAAAATGACCGAGTGCGGCTGTCTTATTAAATACGGACATAGCGAAGTAGGCAATTTTACTCTTGACGATTATGTTTATGAACAAAATGAAATAGAATTTCTACCTACAGCAATGATTGACGCTGCCGACCAGCTCGTTTTGGCAAAATGGATTTTAAGAACGCTTGCGCTGAAATACAGCGTGAGCGTAACATTTTCGCCAAAAATCACTGTCGGTAAAGCTGGTAGCGGCATGCATATTCATACGCGTCTGATGAAAGACGGAAAAAATGTGATGCTTGAAAACGGCAAACTATCCGATACTGCGCGTAAAGCGATAGCAGGTTATCTTGATATTGCGCCGTCTTTAAGTGCATTCGGCAATACGAACCCAATGAGTTATTTTCGCCTTGTACCGCATCAGGAAGCACCGACAAATATATGCTGGGGCGACAGGAATCGCTCCGCGCTTGTGCGTGTGCCGCTCGGTTGGGATACATCTAAAAATATGGCAGGCGACGCAAATCCGCAGGAGCCGGCAACGCCCGCGAAGTATGACAACAAACAGACAGTAGAATTTCGTTCGCCCGACGGCAGTGCGAATATTTACCTGCTTGTTGCGGGCTTATGCGTTGCGGCGCGGCATGGACTTGAAATGCAGAATGCTGTTGAGTATGCGCAGGAACGCTATATATCGGTAAATGTTTTTGCTGAAGAAAATAAAGGCATAGAATACAAACAACTGCCTGCGTCGTGCGATGAGGCGGCAGACTGTTTGGAACATCAACGCGCAGTTTACGAAAAATACGGAGTATTCAGCCCCGCACTAATAGATGCAACCACCGAAACATTACGTGCATATTACGACAAACATTTGCGCAAAGAAGTAGAAAACCGCCCGCAGGAACTCTTGCGGTTAGTACAGTTCTATTTGCATTGCGGATAATTTTTAAGATTGAAAATATATGAAAGCCAATAAATTTTTCGCCCTTGTATTATCATGCGCAGCAGCAATAACTTTTGCTTTTGCTCAGGAACAGAAGCAAGAGCAAAGCGGGGAGGTTAAGATGCCTGTTTTAAAAGTTAAAAGCACAAATGCTTCTGCGGAAGTTTATTTGCAATCTTTGGATATTCAGGTTGAAGTTACAGGAAATATTGCTTCTACCCGTTATACAATGGTTTTCAAAAACCGTACAGGGAAAATTTTAGAGGGGGAATTGACTTTCCCTTTACCCGATGGAATAACAGTCAGCCACTATGCTTTGGACATCAATGGGAAAATGCGTGACGCGGTTCCTGTTGAAAAAGCCAAAGCCGTACAGGTATTTGAAGAAATTGAACAAAGACGCGTGGATCCGGGACTGCTTGAAAGAGTGGAAGGCAATAACTTCCGCACTCGCATTTATCCCATTCCTGCGAATGGCACAAGAACAGTTTCCATTACATACGAGGAAGAATTGTCGGCAGAAAACGCCTTATTTCGCTATCATCTGCCAATGGCTTATCCTGAGGCAATAGAAAAACTTACGGTCAAATGCATTGTTTGGAAAAGCAAAACAAAACCCCAGGTGCTTGCTAAACCTGCTGATGAATTTGTCTTTGACGAAATTGGAGAAAATTTCGTTGCAAGTTTTACACGTAATAATTACAAGCCCGATGTTGCTTTAATTTTCGCTCTGCCTGCGCCGGATGATATACCGCAAGTATTGATGCAGTCGGCATCAGGCAGTTATTATTTTCTCGCGTCCTGCGCACCTGCCGCAGAAACACGTAAAAAGCAATGGGGTAGCAGTATAGGCATTATTTGGGATGTATCTTTAAGTGGTTTGCAGCGTAATACGGAAAAAGAATTAGAAGTGTTGGACCTTATTTTCAAGGAAAAGAAAAATCTTTCCGTAAGTTTATATCTTTTAAATAATCGTATAGCGAAAAAAGGTGTTTACTCAATTAAAAACGGCAATTGGGCTGATTTAAAAAAGACGTTAGAATCACTTGTTTATGATGGAGGAACGAATTTTAGTGCTGTCAAACTGAAAAATATTGTTTGTGATGAGATTTTATTCTTCTCCGATGGACTTTCATCTCTAAGTGAGGCAGATTTTGTGCCTAAGGCAAACAAAACTCCTGTCCACTGCATAGTATCCTCTGCAAAAGCCGATTATAGCGCAATGAGATGGATTGCTGCTCAAACGAAAGGTAAGTATATAAATCTCAACGCCCTGTCTAATGAAAGTTTGCAAAAGGAAGTTTCTTTTGAAGGACTTTATTTTCTCGGTATAGAGAAAAATAACTCTGTGCGTGAAACTTATCCGTCAGTATCTGTTCCGATACAAAATAATTTTTCTATCGCCGGTATTTTAGAGGGGACTGAAGCAGACTTAACGTTTCTGTTTGGTTATGGAGATAAGGTAGAAAAGCGTGTTACCGTAACTTTGAACGCGAAAGATGCCTTGCAGAAAGGCAATGTATATCGTATTTGGGCACAAAAGAAAATAAGCGAACTTGATATGTGCTATGAACGGAACAGTAACGAATTAACGGAACTTGGGCAACAATTCGGCATTGTCACAAGAAATACTTCGCTTATTGTGCTTGAGAGTTTGCAGGATTATCTTCAATACAATATTATTCCGCCAGTAGAGTTGCGTGAAGAGTTCTTTCGTTTAAAAAAAGAAAGTCAGGACAGAGTGAGGCAGGATGAACAAACTCTTTTAAATAACGCAGTAGCACAAGCTGAAGTGCTTCAAAATTGGTGGAAGAAGGACTTTGTTGTGCAAAAACCCAAATATCCCAAACCTGATGATATGTCTTTGCGTAGTGTGCCGGAGGACGCAAGTGTACGCGATGAGTCGGATATGGAGATGCAGAGTATGAGAATACGTGAAAATGCGGCAGATACGCGAAAGGTAAGTTTGCAGGATGTGCGTATTAGAGGATATGGAACAATGAAAGAACAGCAAATAGTCGGTGGAGTAAATAAAAATCAAGCAATTATAAGACGTGTCCCCATAAAGCAGGATAATGAATACAGTAAATTGCTTACAGGAGTATTAGAGAAAGACTATGCCGCTTACTTAAAAATTCGTCCCGATTATATGAATACGCCAACTTTTTATTTTGATATGGCGGACTGGTTTTTCAGCCATAATAACCGTGAAAAGGCACTTTTAATACTGACTTCCATTGCTGAATTAGATTTGGAAAACGCATCGCTTTATCGCTTGCTCGGCTATCGCCTTAAAGAGTATGAAGAATACGCACTTGAAGCATATATTTGTAAAAAAGTTATTTTGTGGCGTCCGACGGAGAAACAAAGTTATCGTGATTACGCTTTGGCTTTGGCAGACAACGCTCAATATCAAACGGCATTAGACAGTTTGTATTCCGCTCTCACACATTCGTATTCCTTAGGTATGAATACGCAACAGGATATTTCTGAGGTACTCATAACGGAAATCAATCGCCTGATTGCAAAAAACAGTAAACTTGACTGTTCTGCGATAGACAAAAGAATTATTATGGCAATGCCTGTAGATATTCGCGTAGTCATAAATTGGAATATGAATAATACGGATATTGATTTGCACATAAAAGACCCTGATGGCGAGGAATGTTATTACGGTCATAAAGAGACCCTGTCAGGCGGACATATAAGTAGGGATATAACAAGGGGATATGGTCCGGAACAATTTATATTAAAGAAAGCCATTAAGGGTAAATATGGGGTATTTGTAAATTATTTTAGTGATACAAAGGTGAAAGATGAAGGACCTGCTACTGTTATGGTAGAAATTTTTACAAAATATTCGGACAATACTGAGCAGCGGCAGGTTGCCTGTTTTCAAATGTCAAAAGAAAAAAAGTCAGATAACGGACTTATTAAAATAGCAGAGTTTGAATTTTTTAAATAATTGATAAATAAAAATATGTTACTACAAGCAAACAACATTACAAAAAATTATGCAGCCCATAAGGCACTTGACAATGTTTCAATAGGCGTAAAAGAGGGCAGTATCTTTGGATTGCTTGGTCCGAACGGTGCGGGTAAGACTACACTTATCCGCATTATAAATCAGATTACGGGACCGGACACAGGCGAAGTGTTGCTTAACGGCGAGAAATTGCAGCAGAGGCATATCTACCAAATAGGCTATCTGCCGGAGGAGCGCGGACTTTACAAAAAAATGAAAGTAAGCGAACAAAGCGTATATCTTGCGCAGTTAAAAGGGCTTTCAAAGCGCGACGCTGAAAAACGTCTTAAATTCTGGTTTGATAAATTTGAAATCAGCGCGTGGTGGAACAAAAAAGTTGAAGAGTTGTCTAAGGGTATGCAGCAAAAAATTCAGTTTATAACAACTGTGCTGCATGAACCGAAACTGCTTATTTTTGATGAGCCGTTTAGCGGTTTTGACCCCATCAACACACAACTTCTGAAAGATGAAATCTTACATCTCAGAGAAAAGGGAAGCACCGTAATTTTTTCTACACATAATATGAGTTCTGTTGAAGAAATTTGTGACTATATCGCTCTTATAAACAAATCACGTAAAGTGCTTGACGGTAGTGTTGAGGATATTCGCCGCTCGTTCAGTTCGCATATCTACGAAGTGATTATGGGCAGTGACGAAAATCCGTCCGATGCTATTCGCGTGCAAACGGATATTCTTGAAAGCGAAAAATTAGAACGTAAAAACATGTGGCGTATTCGCTTGCAGGAACCGAATTTAAACAGCAATGCGCTTTTGCAAACTCTTATGCAGCACGGCACAATCGTTGAGTTTCGCGAGATGTTGCCGAGCATGAATGATATTTTTATTCAAACAGTAAAAAACGACAGCACAAATGAAGAATAATATACTTGTAGTTTTACAGCGCGAATATTTAACGCGTGTAAAGAAAAAATCATTTATCATCACAACGTTGCTAATGCCGTTGCTTATGGTAATACTGATGTTTGCGCCGGCATTGCTCATGAATATAGGCAAAGACGCTAAAACATTTTTAATTGTTGACGAAACGGGATTATACTCGCAGGCGTTTACTTCCGACAGTAAAAATAATTACGTTTTTATGCAGGATACAGTCGTTGCACGAGATTCGCTGCGCAGTGGTAATTATACCGCAATGTTGCTTATACATGGGCGCGGCAGCGACACATCCAACACACAGAATATTTCAATGTATTATGAACAGAGTGAGCCGGGTATAGACGTTATCAGCGACATTAAAAGTGCAGTTAAAACGCAATTACAGTCTGTGTTAATGCAGCAAATAGAAGGTGTGGATGAAAAGGTTTTTGAAAAAATAAATCGCACGCATGTGGAACTTTCCTCGCAGGATATTCAAACAGGTTTACAGTCATACGTGGAAGTAAAGACAGCATTCGGATTTATATGCGGCTTTCTGATTTACTTTTTTGTTTTTATTTTCGGCAGTCAAATAATGAGTGGTGTTCTTGAGGAAAAACAAAACCGTATTGTGGAAGTTATCGTGTCGTCGGTGAAGCCAATGCAACTTATGCTCGGTAAAGTTCTTGGACTTGCGCTTGTTGGTTTTACGCAGATTTTTATCTGGGTGGTGTTTGGATTTTTGCTCGTTACTGTAAGTGGATTGATTGCAGGTAGCGGTGTTAATGTTCAGGATATTGCGGCAGGCGGTGTTTCGGCGGTGAATATGGGCGGACAGCAGATAAACGCTTCCGCAATGACAGAGATGATGAGCAATATTCAAAATATGATTGCATCAATAAATATTCCGTATTTAGTGTTAATGTTTTTGTTTTATTTTCTCGGGGGATATTTTCTGTACGCCTCACTGTTTGCCGCTGTCGGCGCAGCAGTAGAAACGCAGGAAGAAACATCGCAATTTATGCTGCCGATAACAGTTCCGCTGATTCTCGCAATTATTGTAATGTCAAATATTATAATGGAACCAAGCGGACCTGTGGCATTTTGGTTCTCAATGATACCGTTCACATCGCCGGTAGCAATGATGGCGCGTCTGCCCTTTGGCGTACCGATATGGGAAATTGCGCTTTCTTTGGGACTTCTTGTACTGGGTTTTTTGTTAACGACATGGCTTGCTTCCCGCATATATCGCGTGGGAATTTTAATGTATGGCAAAAAAATCACTTGGCGTGAATTGTGGAAGTGGATTCGGTATTAGAGTACTTATTCCGCATACAAATGACCTAAAGAAATAATGTTGATATTATCCTTGCGGGTATATGACGAATAACCTGCAATAATTATGTTCAAAGACTTGCATTGTTTTTGTTTTGCCGGTTCTAATCTGTTTAACAGTTTTTGCAAGTTGCCTGTTGCTTCTTCAATTGATTTATTTGAACCGAGTTTAATTTCAAATGCAGCCCACGACCCGTCCGGTAGCTCTGCTATTGCGTCTATTTCCAAGCCCGATGAGTCTCTGTAATGGTACACTTTTCCATCTATCGTGTCGGTATAAATGCGCAGATCTCTTATTGCCAATGATTCAAAAAACAGTCCATAAGAATTTACATCATTTAACAATGTTTTTGGCTGTAATCTTAATGCGGCAGCGGCTATTGAAGGATCGACAAAATGCCATTTGGGTTTAACTCTTTGCTGTACGGAAGAACGAATATGCGTTTTCCACGAAGGCAGTTCCTCTAATATGTATATTTCCGATAACTGGTCAAGATATTTTCTAATAGTAACTGCCGCTATTGACGATGTGTCGGGCAATCCTGTTTCTTTTGCTAATTTTTCAATAGATGCTTCAGTTGATATGTTGCGGGACAGAGTTCTGATAAGTGCTGTAATTCTTTCCGGTGTTGGCGGAGTATCAAGTGTTCTCATATCAGCGTATGGTATGTTTTCAACGTAGTCGTTCATTGCTTCTGCTGCTATTTTTGGCTGTTCTCTAATTAAGGCAGGCCATCCTCCACGCACAATTAAATCGGCATAATTTTCAATTTTTATTCCGCCAAATCCTTCTATTTTTTTATTTTTCTTAAAGCAATTTGTAATATTGACGGCTTTTATTGAGTCGCCGCTTTCGGATAGAGACATCGTACGAAGATTAAGACGTGCAATTCTGCCGGCTCCTGTATGCATACTAATATCGTCAGAAGGCGCAGAAGATCCGGTCAAAATAAACTGTCCTTTTTCTCCTCTTTTATCTATTTCATATTTAACAGCGTTCCATATACTTGGCACTAATTGCCATTCGTCAATCAATCTTGGGACGTTTCCCGACAGTACAGCGGCAGGAAGTATATTTGCCTGTTCTCTAATTTGATTCGATTCGTCAAAACGTACAATGCTTTTAGCGTGGTGCATTGCTGTTGTTGTTTTGCCGCTGTAGCGTGCCCCTTTAAGCAAAATCCCACCGGTAGATTGCAGTTTTTTTGCAATTTTATTATCTATCAATCTTGTTTTGTATTTAGACATAAATTACTGATTATAAGAATATATTATAATTGAACTTCTATTTCGTATAATTTTCACATAAGGTTTTGTATAGTTTTCATATAAGGTTTTGTATAATTTTCATATAAGGTTTTGTATGATTTCTATATAAGGTTTTGTATAATTTTCATATAAGGTTTTGTATAAGGCAAAGGTAATAAAATTTGGCATAATTGATTCCGGAGTGCTGGTATAATTTTCTGCGAGCATTTTTTATTGAGAAGTAAAAGGCATAACCGTATCCTGAATAACAGCAAAAAAAGACAAAATTCTTCCTATGATCCGCATTGACAAAGTCATAGGAAAGAATCACATGCCTATAGTAAAACAAAGTTGTGAGTAAGCGAGGGCGGAGGACATGCTCGTGCAGACTCTGCCGAGCAATAGTCCTCTTACCCCTGCCCTTAAATTTCAATAATCCTGCCTATACTTTATGGACCAACCCTTATTTTCTGCAATACTTCTATCGCACGTAGAACTACCGGGATTATTATACACATAACAAACAGCATTATCACTGTCAATTCGTGTTGGCAAAGTTCCAAATAAAGCATTTAAGGAACTTGCAGTAAACTCATTACCCCCAATATGCAAATAAGTTAACTCCGTACATTTGCTTACGTCCAAAGAACTTAGATTACCATAATTATCATAACCAAAAAGACTCAAATAAGTTAATGCCGTACATTTGCTTACGTCTAAAGAGCTGAGTTCATCGCTCATAACATCTAAATAAGTTAATGCCGTACATTTGCTTACGTTTAAAGAATTGAGACTATTGCTTTGAACATCCAAATAAGTCAACTTCGTACATTCGCTTACGTCTAAAGAATTTAATCCATAATCTTCTTCTGAATGATACCGCGAATAAGAATCAATCAAGAGTGTATCTAACATTGTGCATTTGCTTACGTTCAATGAACTTAACTTCCCAAGAATTTCCAAATAAGTTAATGCCGTACATTTGCTTACATCTAACAATCCCATATCAGCGGCTAAACTCAAATATTGTAACGATGCACATTCACTCACATCTAAAAATGTTACGCTTGCGCCATAATCACCAGAATAAAAACTATATGAATACTCGTCAGAAACAAATGATGTAATACCTGTTCCACTTATTGTAATCGTATAATTCGATATATTACTGTTTTCATGTCTATAAGAACTCCACTTATCATCTGATCTGTTAGGAGCATTGCTAATAATACCATCGCCCCAATCAACCGTCACATCTTTCGCATCAGCATTGATTTCAAAGGCAACAAGATCTTCGCCATTAACTCTGAAAACAATCGTTCCTTTTGTTGAACTGCCATTGTTACCATTACCAGGGTCACCATTACCAGGCTTTTCACAAGAAATAAAACCAACCATTATTGCAAGTCCTATCATTAAAAAGCCAACATTTCGTTTAAGCAGTGCGAACAATGCCAAATTTGTTTGAACATTACTGCTGCATAAAAACATTGATTGAAAATCAACTGTTTTTTTGTTAAATTTTGTCATATTTATTATTTTGTTTTAATTGTTTCTACCCAAATGGCTGAGCAGTGGCCTCGTTTTTAATAGTTTCTGAACTCTATATCCTGTCCTGTTTTTACAGGAGTTGCAGAAAGGGCATAAAAAAAGCGCGGACTTTACTTTCCGCGCTCAAGGTCCTGATAATACCTGCAAAACAGAAAAGCGAGCCCACGCCATGACGTGACCTTAACCATTACTTCTGTTTTGCATTTTCAAAATTATCAGGTTTTGAGCGCAAGAATAAAGTTAATTCTTTCTATATATTTTCCTCTCTGCGTATTACATACGCTTTATTCCATAGGCATAAGTTTTAATATTTATTTTACAAATTTATATATTATTCTATAATTATTGCCCATTATTGTCGTGTTTCGTGTAGGAATTGTACTTTTGTTACAAAAAATTCGTTTTGTATTATAATATAATGTGTAATTTTGCTGTAAATGTTTTCTGCTATAGATAAAATTTTTGCCGATAAAAAATGTATCGGCATTTTGGGGATGGGGCGAGAAGGGATGAGCTCTTATGCTCTATTACGGCGATATTATCCCGATAAAGAACTTTTTTTGTTTGACGAAAGAGAAGATTTTTTATCACGGATGCCTGAACTTTCAGAGGATAAATATGTACAAATGCTCACGGGCGAGCGGATTTACGAATTTATAGAAACGGAGCGAAATATTGATTTTATTTTGAAAACACCGGGAATATCTTTAAAAAATCATCCTCTGCTGAAAAGTGATCCGCGTATGTCGTCGCAAACAGAAGTGTTTCTCACCTTGTTTGGTGCGCAGTGTATTGGCGTTACGGGTACGAAAGGCAAAAGCACAACGACACATTTGATTTACCATTTATTAAAAACCGCCGGAAAACCCGTACTGCTGGCGGGAAATATGGGTATTCCGTTTTTTGATGTTATTTCCGAAATAAATACCGATGTGATTATTGTTTGTGAACTTTCGTCACATCAGCTTGAGTCTGTTTATCACGCGCCATATACAGGCGTGCTTCTGAATTTGTTTGAAGAACATCTTGACCATTATGTTGATTTTCTTGCGTACCAGCGGGCTAAAATGAATATTTTCGGTAAACTAAAAGACGTACCGTTTGCGGGCATTTATAGTGCGAAAAAATCCGATATTTCCAGTATGGGCGATGTCGGTGGTAACATCGCTATTTATAATGCCGATGATGTACTTATTGCAGAAAGATTTCGTGAAATAAAATTTAACGGTATAAAAATACCGTTCGGCACGAGTGTTGCCGGTACTGCCATTTCAGAAAGCCCGTCGGATAGTTCGTCAGAAAAAAACGCAAGTACTTTCGATATGCAGGAATTGTTATCTACTCCCTGCGCACTAATCGGCAAGCACAATGCTATGAATAAACAGGCAGCAATTCTCGCCGTTCGTGCAGCAGGCGTAACAGATGAACAAATTAAAAACGGACTGAAAACATTTAAAACGCTCCCCCACCGTCTGCAATATATCGGCAAAGTAAACGGTATCCACTTTTACAACGATTCAATATCGACAATTCCGCAAGCGGCAATAGCTGCAATAGAAAGTGTAGGCACACAGCACAAAGTGGGTAGCGTAATTCTCGGTGGCCTTGACAGAGGCATTGACTACAGCGCGTTAACAGAATATCTACAGAAAAATCCGATAAAAAATATAGCCTTTACGGGACAGGCAGGCAGGCGTATAAAAATGCTTTTAAAACAGGCAAATGCGCTACCGCAAAGTACTGTAGAAACAGACAATTATGCCGATATAGTAGAGTGGTGCAAGCGTCATACAGGCAAGGGTAACGCATGTATCCTGTCGCCCGCCGCTGCGAGTTATGACAACTTTAAAAATTTTGAAGAGCGCGGTACAGTATTTACGAATCTCGTTTTGGGATAGTTATGCCCGTTATGATTTTTATACAAAAAATCATAACTTTGGCAAAATGAGAATTATATGAGTGATAAAATCGTAAAAAAACTATACTATGGACGAAAAAAATAAAAAATTATTTGTAGAGATGTATTTGATGATATTATCGGACATCAATGTTCATCCTAAAGAATTAGAAGCACTGTATTCTATTGGAAAGAAACAGGGTATTTCTGAAGACGAGATTCGAGATGCTGTTTTCTCTCAAGATAAAATTGTTGAGGAAGAAGAATTGAGTAATGATGAAAAAATAGAACATTTATACTGTTTATCCCAATTAGCTTATGCAGATGATATTGTTAAAGATGCCGAAAGAGCAGTGTTGCAAAATGCGGCAAAACGGTTAGGATTTATCGAAGAAAACATTGAAAAAATACTGGTATTTTTATTAGAACAGGCAAAAGAAAAAAAATCATTTAATGAAGTATTGTCAATAATAAAAAATTCATAATATTATGGAACTTAAAGATATTTTTTTAACGAAAAAATTGACAAGTATTAAGGAGCCGGTATCGTGGAATGTCGAATCGTTTGAAGTTTATAATCAAGATGTTTCAGGTGCCTCATTCCAAGTACAAGGGATGAAAGATGCCGGACTCGCCTTGGGATCACCGAATGCTTTACGTCCTAGAGTTCATGCGACATACATCAAACTTCAACGTTATTTTGGCAATGATGAAACGGCACAAAATGCAAGAAAAAGCAAAATCAGGCAGGAAATAGCGGTATTTGAAGCAAGTAAGGCAACTCTAAATTCAGAAATGAAAAGTAAAGCCGATAGACTTGAAATAGAGGAAAGCAAAATTCGCAAACTGATTGATGAAATTGCAGATATAAAAAAGCATCCCGAAAAACTCATTAACGATACTTTTGTTAATGTGAGCTTTTGGATTGGTACAGTTATTTTAATATTTCTTACAGTATATCTATTCATTTTTTATAGTTCCGCTGCCTATTCTGCGTTTTTTAAAATTTTTAAAGTAGATGATAATGAAATTGCTAAAGCTATTTTTGATGCTCAAGCCATTGGTAAAGCATGGATAGATGGTCTTACGGAACTGATATTTATAATAGCAATTCCTGCTGTCTTTTTGGGCCTTGGGTTTTTAATTTACAAATTTTCAGAAGAAAAAAAGACTAGCAATTATTTTAAAATAGGAGCATTGATTATTGTAACTTTTGTTTTTGATTTTATTATTGCTTATGAAATTGTTGAGAAAATATACAATATAAAAAAAGAAGGTTCGTTTGTAGAAATGCCGGATATGAATATAAGTATGTCATTGAGAGAAATTGATTTTTGGCTTATTATTTTTGCGGGTTTTGTCGTATATCTTATCTGGGGATTCGTATTTAGTTTTGTGATGAAAGAGTATGAGAAAATGCATACACTTCAATATGCAATAAAATCAAAGGAGAAACAATTAAAACAATATAAACAGGAATGTAAAGTTATAAAGAATGAAGAGTCTTCTTTACAGAGTAAACGGAATGATATTCAAGGAGAAATTGATAAACTTAATGTACAGTTAGAAAGTCCTGTTATTTATTTTAAAGATGTAAGCGAAGGTATAAATAATTATACAGCGGGGTGGATACAATATATGAGAGGAGCAAAAATGCCTCAGAGCGAGATAGATGAATGTTCTAATATAACTTTACAATTTTTAGATTATGTAAAGTTAGAGATAGCAAAGAAGTTACCGATATAAACATACAATAAAAAAATGAATATATGAAAAAAATTCTTTTATGTTTAATCGCATTAGTGGCTTTTTCTTGTAAATCGTCATCAACACAAGGTAATTTACAATCGCAAAAACATCAAGAATCACAAGAAGTGCAACTGAATATCTCTATTTTACTTGATTTGTCAGACAGGATAAATTCTCAAAAAAGCCCTGCCATTCCTGAACATTGCCAGCGGGACATAGAAATTATAAAAACGGTTATAGATTTTTTCAAAAAAGATATGAGACGTTTAAATGCTTGGAAAGCAAAAGGAAAAATAAAAGTTTTCTTTAGTCCGCCACCCGCAGACACAAGAATCAATAATATTGCAAAAGAATTGAATATTGATTGCTCACTGTTGGATAATAAAGGGAAAAAGAATGTTTATGACAGCATTACATCTACATTTACAAAAAATCTAACATCAATATATAATCAAACTATAGCGGCAAATTCTTGGGATGGAAGCGATATTTGGCGATTTTTTAAAACAGATGTAAAAAATTATTGTGTTGACGATAATCCGGATTATAGAAATATATTGATAATTCTCACTGATGGTTATATTTATCATATACAATCGCAGTATAAGAATGGAAACAGATATTCATTTCTTTTAGATAAAAATATTGGAAAGTACCGTCGGGAGAATTGGCAACAAATGGTAGAGCAGGACGATTTTGGGATTATGGCAACAAGAAATGATTTACAGGATCTTGAAGTATTAGTACTTGAATTGTCTGCTGAACGCCAAAACAATAAGATAGATGAAGATATTTTAACGTTTGTTTGGGAAAAATGGCTCAAAGAAATGAATGTTTCCAACTATGGGGTATATAGTTCGGATTTACCCGTAAATACAAAAATACGGATAGATCGGTTTCTGAAAAATCCCGCAAAGAAATAAACACCGGAAAGTGAAACTAAAAATTTTAAACACTGTCAGGAATTTTCTACAATTTTTTAATAATCCTCCCAAAGCGTAACACAACGCAATTTTTCGTAACTTCGCAAATTACATTGAGTAAATCCGCTAAAACGAACACAATCAGAGAACTCATCAAACTTTAACGTTATGGATAAAAACTTTATTCCGGTTTCCGAAATGCCGCTTGGCGACGACGGCAGTATCTATCATCTTCATCTGCATCCGGAGCAAATCGCAGACAATATTATTCTCGTCGGCGACCCCGGCAGAGTGCCTGTAGTTTCCGAATTTTTTGACCGCATAGATGTAAAAGTACAAAACCGCGAAATCGTTACGCATACAGGCGAATTTAACGGCAAGCGCATAACAGTTATGTCAACGGGAATGGGTACGGACAATATTGATATTGTTATGAATGAACTGGATGCCCTCGTTAATGTTGACCTTGAACACCGCGTACGCAAGGACACACACCATACATTAAATCTTGTCCGTCTTGGCACAAGCGGAAGTTTGCAGGCAGACTACGAAGTAAATAAATTCTGCGCTTCCACTTATGGGCTGGGACTTGACGGACTGTTAAATTATTACGGTATAGATATGGGACTGCACGAGAACGAACTGCTTGAACAGGTGTTGGAACACTTGCAGTTGCCGCCGCAGTTTGCGCGTCCGTATCTAATTAAATGCAGTGACGACCTTATGCAAAAAATCGGTTACGATATGATACAGGATATGACAGCCACAGCTCCCGGATTTTTCGCTCCTCAGGGACGTAAGATACGCCTGCCGCTCATATTGCCCGAACTGCCCGATAAATTATCAAGTTTCCGCTGCAACGGCAAACGTTTTGCAAATTTTGAAATGGAGACATCCGCACTGTACGGTCTGGGACGTGGGCTCGGACATAATACTCTCACTGTTTGCGTACTTATAGCAAACCGCGTCAGCAAAACATTCAGTGAGGATTACAAACCATACGTTAAGCAATTAACCCAAACAGTAGTAGAGCGTTTATGTAAGTAGTATTCGGAAACCGCAATGACAGATAACGAACTCAGAGCCCTTGTGTCGCTGCTTGACGAAGACAGTCTGCAGCAATACGAAATAATCCGCTCGCAGATAATAGAGCAGGGGGTCGGTATTGTACCGTTTATTGAAGAAGAACTCGCTAACCACGCCGAAGATGAACTTTTAAAAAATAGATATGAGGAAATTATAAGCGTAATTTACGCAAGGCGAGGTATAAAGGATTTGCGGGAATGGAAAAATAACGGCAGTAAAAATTTAATGAAAGGGTATTTTTATTTTTCAAGAATATTTACTCCGAATATGCAATGGGAAGAAGTTGATAAAAGCATAAAGAAATTAGAAATAGAAATGTGGCTTGAAATAAATGAGCAGATGACGGTAGCGGAAAAAATCAACACTATCAATCTCCTGTTTTTTAAAAAATGGAATTTCTCCGTTGTAAAATATCCGACATTTATTTCTACTGTTTTCTCACTTTTTCTCGGCGATACGAATTCTCTTGCGCTTGTTTATTTTTATTTAATGCAAAAAGCAAAAATTTCCTGTGATATGCTTGTATTGTGGCGTAGATTAACGTTATTCCCGATACTGTCAAGAAAAATATCAAGCAGTGGAATGTGTTTAAATCCTGTGGACGGCGGTCTCTTTTTATTAAATGAACTTAAAATACACGGTGTTGAAGATATACAGTTTATACTTTCGGAAAACAGCATGATTCTACGTAAATACATTGAAAGCAGGGACTTTTTGCAAATACCCGGCGGTAGCGTTGTTTATGGTGAATTTTATAAAAATGAAATAATAGATAAAGAGCGTTTTACAAAATATTTTGCTAACGGTATTCGGAACATTTTTGATAATGCTGATTATGAAGATGAGTAAGCTAAAAAAAATAATAGAACGTGCGCAAAACATCGTTATTGTTTGTCACTTTAATCCCGACGGTGACGCTGTCGGCTCATCAATGGCGTTGTATAATTATCTTTCTCTTACAGGTAAAAAATCGCAGGTAATTTTTCCAAATCATTTTGCAAGAAATCTTTTTTGGCTTGATGTTAATGCGAACGGCGAAAAAGTGGTTATCGTTCATGAGGAAAAACCATCAAAAGCAGAAAAAATAATTGCGAATGCCGATTTGATTTTTTGCCTTGATTTTCAAGACTTAAATCGCACCGAAAAACTTGAAAAAATTTTAAAATCATCAAAAGCGAAAAAGATACTTATAGATCATCATATCTCACCTGCGACGGATCAGTTTGATTTGGTGTTTTCCGATATTGGAGTATCTTCCACTTGCGAGATGCTTTACAGGATTATTTATAGCGAACTTAATCCTGAATTTATAAATAAAATTGTTGCGACCTGCCTGTATTCGGGCGTTTGCACCGATACAGGGTCATTCAGTTTTTCGTGCCGTCATAAAGAACTTTTTTTAATGGTTGCCGATTTGATTGAGCGCGGACTTGATACGGTGGACGTACATCAGAAAATGTTCGACACATATTCACTTTGGAGAATGAAACTTTTAGGCTTTTGCTTAGAAAGAATGGTTGTTAAAGCAGAATATCATACCGCGTACATGTATTTGAGCAAAGAAGAAATGAAGCAATTGCATTATCAACCCGGCGATACCGAAGGAATTGTGAATTATTGTCTGGGTATAGAGGGAATTTGTTTTGCGGCGTTTTTTACGGAAAGAGAAAATCGTATCCGTTGCTCATTTCGTTCAACAGGCGACGCAGATGTTAATGTTTTTGCAAGAGAATATTTTGACGGCGGCGGACATAAAAACGCTGCGGGCGGCAGTTCATATATTTCATTGAAAGAAACACTTGATAAATTTGAAAAGTTAATACCGCTGTTTGCACAGAAAAACGGATTAATAAATAATAAAAATCAATAATGCGGACAATAAGCACCGTAAACGGATGTTGCTACAGATAGATAAAATAAGTGAAGCAGTTTGTGTGTTGCTGTTTATGTCATTTGCAGGTTGCGGTGACCCTGTTGCAACCGTGAGTCCGCCTGAGGTCGTTAGCGAGGAACAGATAATAACAGCGCATAAAAAACTCGCCCTTGACCGGCAAATAGAAATAGAAGCATTTATAAACCGTAAAGGGTTGACCGATATAAAAAGGACAGAGAGCGGACTTTATATGCTGTTGCATAAAGATACTGCAAGTACTGCAAATACGGTGTTTCCGGTAAAATATGGTGATACTTTGCAACTGAAATCAAATGTAACACTCTTGAATGGAGTGGAAATTTTTAAAGGAATACAAGAGATAATAATTGGTGAAACAGAGATGGTGGCGGGATTAAGAGAAGCCTTATTAAATATGCACTACGGCGAGAGTGCCTGCTTGATTATCCCATCGCACCTTGCTTACGGTTTTTCCGGCGATGGCGGTAATATTCCGGCTCATGCCACGCTTTTGTACAAAATAACAATCCTCAAGTCTTTTGAATAGACTTGCTTTTTTAGTAACTTCGCATGCAGTAGAAAATGTTCATGAAACTTTTTAATTTACACACAGACGAATAAAAATTGAGGGAAGAGAATTTATAGGGGAAAATTATAAAACGAACATGTATAAAAATCATAAAAAATCTAAATAAATGAAAAAAATCTTATTCAGCGGCTTAATTGCTGCAATGTCAATTTTCGCAATCTCGTGTAGCGGCTATAAAAAAACCGACGGTGGTTTGCTTTACAAATTTTATCAGGAAAATAAAGATGCACGTCAGGCGCAGGTGGGTGATATTATTGAAGCTTACGTTGTATTTATGATGGACAGCACCGTTCAATATAAGAATGACAAACCCGAAAAACTTTTTCAGGTTTCGGAGCAGTCAATGTTTAATGGTGATATTAACGAGGGACTGACTCTCTTGCATGAGGGAGATAGCGTCGTTTTCAAAATAAGTGTGGATTCTATCATGAAGTATCAGGGAGGAATCAATACGACAGGTGAGCAGTATGCAGTTTACGGAATAAAAGTAACGCGTATTATTTCCGAAAGTGAATATAATGCCGAATTGGAAGCCGAGTCCGAAAGAATGAAACCTGTTGAAGATTCTCTTATCAGAGATTATCTTAAAGAGCATAAGCTAAACGCAGTGCCTGCCGAAAGCGGTATTTATTTTATCCCTGTCCGCAAGGGCAGTGGTGCCAAACTTACGCATGGACAGGAAGTAAAAGTAAACTATGTCGGCAAAATGCTTGACGGCAGAATCTTTGATGGAAACTGGGAAAGCGAGCTTAAAAAAGCAGGTATAAATACTGAGGGAGGACGTTTTAATCCGATAACGGTAAATCTCGGTACAGGGCAGGTTATTCCAGGTTTTGAAGAAGCAATAATGCTTATGCAAAAAGGCGGTCGCGCAACGGTAATTATGCCTTCGTCGCTCGCTTACGGACCACATGGTAATCAGGGTATTCCGCCATTCAGTCCGCTTGTTTTTGATTTGGAAATCTTAAAATAGTACCGTTTGTGTGAGGGATGAAAGTGACCATAGATACCTCTTCAGGCTTCTGCTTTGGTGTGGCGTCAGCCGTTAAAAGAGCAGAAAAAATTCTGTCGGAAGCCGGTACTGTTTTGTATTGTTTGGGAGATGTCGTACATAACAGCGAAGAAATAAGTCGCTTAAAAAATGAAGGTTTAAGAGTAATAAACCGAAATGAGTTTGAGAAAATGCACGATATAACAGTGCTTATACGTGCGCATGGCGAGCCGCCGTTAACGTATAATATCGCATTGAAAAATAATATCACGTTAATTGACGCCACTTGTCCGATAGTGCTGTCTTTGCAGAAAAAAATAAAAAAAGGATATGAAGATATGTGCTTTTCGGGCGGACAGGTAATTATTTACGGCAAAGACGGACATGCCGAAGTTGCAGGATTAAACGGACAGATAGAAAATAAGGCGCATGTTGTAACATCTCTTGGCGATCTTGACAGTTTAAAATTCAATATACCGACCATACTTTTTTCACAAACCACAATGAGCAGTGAAAAATACAAAGCCATCGCACAGGAAATAGAGCGGCGTTGCGCAGAGGAGGGCGGCACTCTTGAAATGATAGACAGTATTTGCCGCAGTATGAGTACACGTGCGGAAAAACTTGCTGAGTTTGCAAGAAGCAATGAGGCGGTAATTTTTGTGAGTGATAAAAAATCGTCAAATGGTCAGTACCTTTATGGTATCTGCAAGGAAAATAATGATAATGCTTTTTTTATAACTTCGGCGGAAGAGATTAAGGGCAGGATAGGGGATTTTTTAAAGTATGCTTCGATTGGTATTTGCGGGGCTACTTCCACTCCCCGCTGGCTTATGGATGATGTTGCAAATTTGCTTTATGTACCTTAAAAATATTTTACTTTATAACTTTAAAAACTTTCGTCAGCAGGAACTTTCTTTTTGCGAAGGGGTGAACTGTTTTATCGGTCATAATGGAGCCGGCAAAACGAATATTCTTGATGCAATTCATTATTTATCGTTTACAAAAAGTTATTTTGGCTCCTTAGATGTTAGAAATATTTTTCATGACGAAGAAAGTTTTTCCGTTACCGGTAAATACGATATAGACGGCAATGAAGTTGCAGTGCAGTGTATTCAGAAAAAAAATACGCGTAAAATAATGCGTATGGATGGAAAGAACTATGCTCAAATGTCGCTGCATATAGGTAAAATTCCGCTTATAATGATTGCTCCGCAGGATGAGGAACTTATTTATGGCGGAAGTGATTTGCGGCGCAGATTTGTTGATATGATTTTATCGCAGTTAGATCACGATTATTTGGAGCATCTCGTATCGTATAACCGCGCACTTGTACAGCGTAACGCGCTTTTAAAACAGGAAAAAGCAGATAATTCTTTGCTTGAAATTTTTGATATGGAACTTATTTCAAATGGGAAAATAATTTTCGAGCAGCGTAAAAAATTTATAGAAAAATTCACTCCTGTTCTTGTAAAATATTATGAAAAAATATCGGCGGGTGCCGAGCAGGTAAATATTATTTATTTATCTCAATTAAGCGAAAATTCTTTTGAAGATATATTGCTCAAAAATGCCGACAGGGATCGGTTTTTACAATATACAACAAGTGGGATTCACAAGGACGATTTGGATTTTTTAATACACGTTTCATCAGGGCAATCGAAAACCGAAGGATACTCTGTTCGCAAAATCGGTTCGCAGGGACAGCAAAAGTCACTACTGCTCGCACTGCGGCTTGCACAGTGGGAAATTATGTTTTCGGAAATGGGTGTAAAACCGTTGTTATTGCTTGACGATATTTTTGATAAGTTAGATGCTCAAAGGGCGGGGCTATTGATGTCCCTTTTAAGTGAATTTTTACTCGGACAGATATTTGTGAGTGATACGGCTCAGGACAGGGTACGGAATTTTCTTTCGGGAGAAAATAAAATTTTTTATGTTCAAAACGGTACGGTAAAAAATGTATAACAATGTTAAGATAAGTGACGCGCTTTCTCTAATGTTTAAGCGAACAGGTCTTGAGGAAAAGTTTGAGAATGCAAAGATTATTTATACTGCAAAAAAAATACTCTCCGTTTATGGCGATTTTACTCCGCATATAAGGAAAATCTTCTTAAAGAATAAAATCCTCTACATTTCAGTATCGTCTTCCGCTGCTAAAAATAATCTGCTGTATCGTCAAACTACGATAACCACTGCTATAAATAATGCACTTGGAAAAGTTGCTATTGAGAAGACGGTGTTGTTGTGAGATTATTTGATTATAAAGAACATTTTGAATCAAGGATAATTATGAATAAGATAGAGAAATTATTACAGGAATGGCGAAATGCACAGCCATTAAAACAAGATATGCAGCGTCGTATGGACCAACAATTTATGATTGACTTCAATTATAATACCAACCATTTGGAAGGGAATACGCTGACTTATGGACAAACCAAACTTTTACTGCTGTTCGGCAAAGTGGAAGGCGAGGCATTGATGCGCGATTTGGAAGAAATGAAAGCATCGAATGTTGGTTTGCAAATGATCAAACGCGAGGCATTGGATATGGACAGACCGCTTTCTGAACAATTTATTAGAGACCTCAACAACACAATTCTCGCAGGCGATTTCTACAAAACGAGCCGCGATGGCGAATACCGTTACCTGATTCACGCAGGCGTTTACAAAACCCGTCCAAATTCGGTAATTACGCCTTCGGGTGAGATGTTCGACTATGCCTCGCCCGAAGAAACGCCATCGCTAATGGCTGATTTAGTAGCTTGGTATCGCGACGAAGAGCAAAAAAAACAGCTGTCTGTTGTGGAATTGGCTACACTTTTTCATTATCGCTATATTCGTATCCACCCTTTTGAAGACGGCAACGGACGCATTGCCCGCCTGATAGTCAATTACATTCTCTATCGGCACGGCTACCCAATGATAGTAATCCCCACAGCCGACCGCCGTAACTATCTTGATGTGTTGGGCAGATGCGACAAAATTGTCGGCTTTTTGCCTTATGATGGCGCAAATGCAACCATTGAACAGGTACAGCCATTTGTAGATTACATCGCCGCTTATATAGAAAAGAAATTGCAGCTCGCCAAAGATTTGATAGATGGAAAAATATCTGTTATTATCGAAACCGAAGTTATTGCAGATGATCCTGCACAGTTAGGTGTAAGGTTAGGTGTAAAGTTAGGTGTAAATCAGATTGAAATAATCAAACTTATACAATCAAACAGAAAAATAACCATTGCAGAGTTGGCAAAAAGTATAAAAGTTTCTGAAGTTACCATTTACAAAAATATAAAGAAACTGAAAAATTATGGAATTATTGAGAGAATCGGCTCTGATAAAACAGGTTTTTGGCGTGTGAAATAAATATCTCATAAAAATCGTAACTTTACGCAAAATACACCTGAATATTATGAAACGTTTCTTTGTTATGGCTATTTCTGCCTCATGTCTGCTTGCCGGTTGCAAGCAAGTAAAAAATCCTGTTATTCCTGTAACTTATCCATCTACAGCCAAAGTTGAGCATACCGACAACTATTTCGGCATTGATGTTGAAGACCCTTATCACTGGCTTGAAGACGACCGCAGCGACAGTACCGCAGCGTGGGTTAAAAGCGAGAATGATGTTACTAACGCTTATCTTGAGCAAATCCCTTTCCGTGAAAAAATTCGCGGGGAATTGACTGAAATATGGGATTATCCGCGTCAGGGCGTACCGTCAAAGCATGGCAGCAAGTATTTTGTTTGGAAAAACAATGGCTTGCAAAATCAAAGCGTGCTTTATATCAGCGACCGATTAGACGGCGAACAGAGAGTATTTATCGACCCGAACACATTATCGGAAGACGGTACGACAAGAGTAGGTGCCGTAAGTGTTTCAAACGATAATAAATATGTCGCATATACTCTTTCAAGCGGCGGCAGCGACTGGAATGAAATTCATTTAAAGAGTATTGACGGCAGCGACCTTAAAGACGTTTTAAAATGGGTTAAATTTACCGGTATAGGGTGGTATAGAGATGGCTTTTTTTACAGCCGCTATGACGCGCCGAAAGGCAGTGCTTTAAGTGAAAAGAACGAATATCAAAAAATATACTATCACAGAATAGGTACGGAACAGAAAGACGACAGACTTATTTATCAGAATCTGAAAAATCCGCTTTTATATCACTATTGCAGCACTTCAGACGATGAAAAATATCTTTATATCACTGTGTCAAAAGGCACAGACGGAAATGATATTTGGGTGTGCGATTTAACGAAAGGCGATTTGTCAAAACGCGATTTTGGGAAAAAATACGCCGTATATCTATATCGCTTATCAACAGAAAACAAAGATTTTAAAAATGAATACAGCATTGTAGATAATTTCGGCAGTGAAATTTATGTTTGGACAAATGAAAATGCGCCTCGTTATAAAGTAATGAAAATTGATATTGCGGCAGCAAATCCGAAGTGGGCGGACGTTATCCCCGAAAGCGAGGATGTGCTTACCGGAGTGGCTTCTGCGGGTCATAAACTTGTTGCTGAGTATTTTCATAATGCAGCATCAACACTATATCTGTTTAGCAGGGATGGTAGCGGAAAAACGGAAATTAAATTGCCCGAAATCGGCTCTGTCGGAGGATTTAGCGGTAAAAAAGACGAAAGCGAGTTTTTCTATTCGCTGACTTCTTATACAAATCCCAACACTATATTTCGCGTTGCCGATATAGATAACCCGACCCCTGAAATATATTCGCAAACGGAACTTGCCGTGAAATGTAATGATTTGGTTACCGAACAGGTTTGGTACACAAGCAAAGACGGCACAGAAGTTCCGATGTTTATAACTCATAAAAAAGGAATAAAGTTAGATGGAAATAATCCGACTCTGCTTTATGGTTATGGTGGATTTAACATCTCTTTGACACCGTCATTCTCAATATCAAATTATTTCTTTTTGCTTAACGGCGGTGTTTATGCAGTTGCCAATTTACGCGGCGGCGGCGAGTTTGGAAGCGACTGGCATAAGCAAGGTACGCGTCTGCAAAAACAGAATGTCTTTGACGACTTTATTGCAGCGGCAGAATATCTTATCACTAATAAATATACATCTTCGGAAAAATTGGCAATCAAAGGCGGCTCTAATGGCGGATTGCTTGTCGGTGCGTGTATGACACAACGTCCCGATTTATTCAAAGTTGCATTGCCTGCGGTTGGAGTTATGGACATGTTGCGCTTTCATAAATTTACAGTCGGTTGGGGTTGGGTTGACGACTATGGCTCGTCGGACAATGAAGAAGAATTTCACTGTCTGTATGGATACTCTCCTTATCACAATATTAAAGACAGTGTTTGCTACCCTGCAACTTTAATTATTACTGCCGACCATGATGACAGAGTTGTTCCCGCACACTCGTTCAAATTTGCGGCTGCATTGCAGGCGGCGCAGAAATGCGGTAATCCCTGCCTGATTCGTATAGATGTTATGAGCGGACACGGCGCATCCTCAACAGGTAAGGCTATTGCCGAAGCCGCCGACCAGTGGTCATTTGTATTTTACAACTTAAATATGAAGCACTGAATATAAAAAATAAAAATTATAAACGTATGAAAAAAATTATTGCTCTTTTTGCGGTGGCTCTCGTAGCTGTAGCACTGACACTGTTTTTTAACAGAAGTGATGAACAAAAATGGAAAACGTCAGACGTTATATACGAAGTAAATATTCGTCAATATACGCCTGAGGGTACCTTTAACGCTTTTACAAAAGAACTTCCGCGTTTAAAGGAACTTGGCGTTGACATTATTTGGATTATGCCGATTTCACCCATAGGCGTGGAAGGGCGTAAAGGAACGCTTGGCAGTTATTATTCAATAGTTGATTATACTGCGGTAAATCCTGAATTTGGTACTCTTGACGATTTTAAAACACTCGTTAAAAAAGCGCATGAATTAAATCTGAAAGTTATTATTGACTGGGTTGCAAATCATACTTCACGTGACGCAGTATGGCTTAAAAACGGTCATAAAGACTGGTATGTTTGGGATACGGCAACAGATGCGCCCGCTGTAAAATACGACTGGACAGATATTGCCCAACTTGATTATACTAATCGGGACATGCGTGCCGAAATGGTTAAGTGTATGAAATTTTGGCTTACTGAGGCAGATATTGACGGCTTTCGGTGCGATGTTGCGGGTGAAGTTCCCACAGATTTTTGGAATGAAACCGTGCCTGAATTGCGCAAGGTTAAAGAGAATCTTTTTATGCTTGCCGAAGCTGAAAAGCCCGAATTGATGAACTTCGCATTTGACGTGTATTATTCATGGGGATTGCATAACGCAATGAACGAAGTTGCACAGGGAAAAGAAAATGTAAACGCTATCCGCAAGCAGATAGCACGTATGATAAATGATTTTCCGCAAAGTGCAATTCCGATGTATTTCACTTCCAATCACGATGAAAATTCGTGGAAAGGCAGCGAATTTGAACGTATGGGCGAGGGAACCGAAGCGTTTGCCGCACTTACATACACACTGCCGGGAGTACCGCTTATTTACAGCGGGCAGGAAGCAGGCTTTGACCGCAGTCTTTCTTTTTTTGAAAAGGACAGTATAGACTGGACAGGACCGAACGCTGCAAAATGGACAGAGTTTTACAAAAAGATGAACGATCTGCGTGAGAAGCATCCTGCACTTCACAGTTATCCCGACGGTGGTACATTCGGTGAAGTAATGACTTCCGAGCACGATAATGTTTATGCTTTTGTCCGTATTATTCCGGGCGATACGGTTATTTGCTTTTTCAATTTCAGCGATAAGGAAATTCCCTGCGCTTTTGCCTGTCCGCGTGACGGCTCGGATAAAATGTTACCCCTGAAACCATGGGAATATTCAATAACCACATACGGTAAAAATTAACGTTGCCTGCAAGCCAGCCATGAGTTACTACTGTCGGTTTTATGCCATATTAACCCTGCTCTTTCTGGGGAATATAGTGTATTCAAGTCGTCCTGCCGATACGGATACTCCTGTGTTTTCGTTAATATATTCCGACGCTTCTTTGAAAGACGGTGTAGTTTATTTGAGATGGAGCAGTTCGGGATTTTCGGATATTGTTAATACTGTTTTTGTGCTTCAGCGGTCTTCGGCAGAAACGTGGAGTGATATTGCAACTGTTTACGGTGTTGCGGATGTTTATACCGTTTATAACGATTCCGTACATGCCTGCGGCGACAGTATTAGCTATCGCGCATTTGCCGGTATTCCCGATTTATATGACACTGTATGGCTTGGAATATCCGATATAAAAACGCTTTTTGTTGAAGATAAAGTTCCGCCGGAGTATGTTCCTTTGGATTCGGTAAGTGTAGATATGAATGGCAATCTATGTTTCGGTTGGAGCAGGGGTGTTTCTGCAGATGCGGAAGGATATATTATTTTGAGTCAGAGCGGCGAATCGGCGCAGGGAGGTTTGGATTTTACACGATTTAACGACATTTCACAGACAGGATATGACACGCTGCTTCCGCGCTCACAGGCACTTGCGCTTGAATTTAAATTGCAGGTTTTTGACAGATGTGATAACCGTAGCCGAATATCGGACGGTCTTTTTGCCGCCGCGAGTGAAATTACCTATAACGGTTGTGATGATAAAGTATCCGTAAAGTACGGTGCTGCCGGAAATTCTCTTGAAAATCCCGACCGCCTGTTGCTGTATGGACTGCGGCAAAACGGTGAAAGCGCAATGGTTACGGATGCTCCTTATGCGCTAAACCATGTCTTTACAATGCGGTCGTCGGATATTTCGGAATTTGTTGCTTTTAGAATTGTAGCGCGGAATTCCGTAACAGGTATTTCCGCCTCTGCGTATGTTGATTCTTTCACCGTTTTGCCGCCTCCTGTACCGAAAGAATTTCATATTACGAGTGTTTCCGTAAATGAGGACGGCACTGTAACGGTGTTGCCAAATGCCGACACAAGTGTTCTCTTTGGGTCAGTGGAACTGTACCGCAGCGATGATGGAACTGCTTTTGAGAAAGTAATAGACTGGAAAAATCCGCCGGATATATGGATTGATAATAATATCAATGCGGCGGAGAGAAATTACTGTTATTACGGTGTGATAAGCGATACATGCGGACGCGCCGTGCACGAAAGCGAAGTGCATACGACAATGCTTTTAACAGCGGCAGTAGCGGGCGAAAATCTTTTTCGCTTTTCGTGGAATGCGTACGAAGGATGGAGTGATGGGGTAGATGTGTATGGAATTTACGAAACAGACAGGCAGAACAGCAGTGTATTCACTCTGATAGACAGCGTTTACGGCACAACTTACGACCTTACAGTGCAGTTGCTTGAAGAAGCGTTTGGTACACAATATTTCGTAGAAGCAATTGCCCGCCCGAAAGTTGATACAAGTGTAAATTCGCAGGATACGGCACTGTCAATTGTTTTATCGCGTTCCAACATTGTAACTCTTGAAACAACAGACCTGCCCGATTTCTTTATGCCGACAGGTTTTGTGCCGGACGGTAGAATAACAACAGAATACAAGCCTGTGGGCAATATAAGGAATATATCGGAATATGATTTCCGTATTTACGACCGTACAGGCAAAATGATTTTCCGAAGCAAAGACCCCGCAACAGGTTGGGACGGCACAGTACACGGCAAAAAAATACCTGCGGGCGTTTACATATACTATATCTTCATAAAAAAAGGCGATAAAATAACCGACCGCACAGGCAATATTACACTTGTGAGATAATAGACATGTAAAAAGCAAACACCCAATGAACAAAATTACGCAAGCGATTTACAGAGTTACGATATTATTGACAATCGTGGTTACTGTTATGTACACATGCTTTTCATCAAACATAATAAGCGTTCAAAATGACAGTGCCATCAACGGAGATTTACTGAAAAAGGCTTATTTGAATTTGGATGATGTCTTAAAGCGCAGCAAAATATACAATGCGGAAAAACAGAAGAAAATAGAGCAAATTAAAAATCGGCAAAGCGGGCAAACGGAAACTGAAATTGCCCGATACGGACTCAACAGTCAACTTATAGAACTTAATTATGCTTATTCGTGCGACAGTACGCAATATTACCTTAACCAAAATATGAAAATCGCACATAGCATAAATGACAAAATGCTGTTGAACGAAAGTATAATCAAGACAAGTTCTTTTATGGCACATTCTGCAGGTTTGTACAAGCAGGCAGCCGACATACTTGAAGGTGTGGATAAAAAATACTTTACGGAAACCGATTACATAAATTATTATCAGGCGCAACTTCATATATATACACAACTTTACACAAACAGTCAAAATATAAAATTGGGAGACGGTTACGGTAAAATAATGGAATTATATAAAGATACCCTTATAGACATACTTCCGTCCGACAACGAAATATCCCTTTTACTTGTAGAGGAAAGATTAAGAAATCAGGGCAGGTTTCGCGAAGCACTTGAAATAAATGATACTCGTTTGAAGAATGATACTTTCGCCTCGTCGGAATATGCATTAGCCGCATTTCACAGAGCATATACATACAGAATGATGGGCGATAATGAAAAGTATAAATATTATCTCGCATTATCGGCTTCGTCGGATATTATTTCCGCAACAAGAGACCATGCTTCATTGTGGATGCTTGCCGAAATACTGCTTGCGGAAAAAGATATAGACAGAGCGTACAATTACATGCGTTTTTCATGGGATGAAACGCTGCTTTTTAATGCTCCCGTAAGAAAATGGCAAAGTGCCGATATACTTTATGCAACAGACGGACTGTACGGTAAAATGCTCGAAAGGCAGAACCGTACCTTGTTCTATTTTGTTATTATAATAAGTTTGCTTGTTATATTGCTTATTATTGCTCTGTATTACAACTATTCGCATAGAAAAAATCTGTCTGTTACAGAGGGCAATTTAAGACGTGCAAACAAAGCACTTGTAGAAAATAACCATATAAAGGAAGAATATGTGGGACAGTTTATAAGAATGTGTTCTCTCCATATATTGCGGTTAGATGAATATCGCCGTTTTGTAATAAAAAAAATAAAAAGCGGACAAACGGACGAATTGCTTTATGTGAGTGAAAAAGAGAGGGAACTCCGCAAGGATACAGATGATTTGCTTCACGATTTTGATACTGCTTTCTTAAATATATTTCCCGATTTTATAGAAAAATTTAATAAACTGTTACTGCCCGACCAGCAAATTACCGTTAAAAAAGGCGAAATTCTTAATACGGAACTCCGTGTTTATGCACTCGTGCGGCTCGGTATAAGCGACAGTGCAAAAATTGCCGAGTTCTTGCGTCTTTCCGTGAATACGGTCTATAATTGTCGGGTAAAAGTAAGAAATAAGGCGATTATCGCCCGCGACGATTTTGACGAAATAGTTAAAAGCATAGAATAAAAATCGGTGGCGACAAAAAATAAGAAAAAAATAGTAATTTTGTAAGTTTTGTATCTGAAAATGTATAATCTAATAAATAAAAGAAAAATATTATGAAAAAGAATTTAATTTGCGCACTAGCGCTGGT